>JALVZP010000208.1 GCA_027037575.1 Desulfobacterales bacterium
CTGCTGGATATGCATTATACCAGAGGAATCCAAGACATGCCCCTATTATGCTTCCACAAAATACAGTAAGCTCTCCAGAATGTCTTATATGAGGGATATGCAGATAAGAAGAGATTATCTTATGCCCGGCCACATAAGAAAAGATAAGATAACACCCAAAGGCAATTATAAGAGGGCCAGTAGCAAGTCCATCCAGCCCATCTGTGAGATTTACTGCATTAGAGCTTGCAACAATAACAAAGCACATAAATACTATATAAAAGATACCAAGATCAGGATGGATATTTTTAAAAAATGGGACATATAGATGGTAATCAAACCCATCTGTATGGAATATAAGGAGAGAAAAAGATATTGCTGCTACTGCTTGAAGAGAAAATTTCTGTTTTCCACTTAATCCTTTATTTTCTTTTCTTTTTACCTTCAGATAATCATCTATAAATCCTATTGCTCCAAATGAAACAAGGATACCCAAGCATATAAGTATGTATGGATTTAGTGGGTCTGCCCAAAGAAGCGTAGAAAAAAGAACTGTAAGGATGATAAATACTCCTCCCATTGTAGGGGTTCCTTGCTTTGACTTATGATTTGATGGACCATCTTCCTGAATAGGCTGACCTATTTGTTTCTTCTTTAAAAACTCTATCACTTTATCTCCCAAGAGCAGAAAAATAATTAATGAGGTAAGAGCTGAAACTATTGTTCTAAAGGTTATGTATCTGAATACATTTAGGAAGGAGATCTTTGTATGAAAAAGATAAAGCAGCTTAAATAGCATCTTCTTCTTTTATTCCAAACCTCTCTGATATATATTCTGAAACCTTGTCCAGCTCCATCTTTCTCGATCCCTTTAAAAACAGGATAGTATCTTCCATATCCTTTATCCTATCTTCGATTTGAGATGCCATCTCATTTAGGGTTGATGCAATGGAAAGATTTTCATTTTTCATACCTTCCTTTTTTGCTGAATCTATCATTTCATCAGAAAATCTCCCTATTGCGATAAATAGATCTGGCCTGAGGTCTGAAACAATCTTTCCTGCTTCTCTGTGCGCATCTATACCATATTCTCCAAGCTCAAGCATATCTCCAAGCCCAATAATAAGCCTTCTATTTCTTCTTATTTCTTTAAGTGTCTGAATAGCCATTTTAAGTGATAATGGATTAGAATTATAGGTATCATCAATCAGGATATTCCCATTTTTCAGCCTTATTACCTGAAATCTTCCCTTCATCCCATTATATCTCAAAAGCCCATCTCTTATCTCATCCTCCTTCATCCCAAGATAGAGTGCTACTGAGGAAGAAATAAGGGCATTCATTGCATTATGCATCCCTAACATCTTTGTCCTTAATCTAATCCTTCTTTTCTCCCAAATAAGAAAAAAGCTTGTTGTGAAATCTTCATCTATTGAAACATCCCTTAACCTTATTTCATTTTCTTCTCCTGTTCCAAATGTAATCACTTTTTTTCCAAATCTCATTACTTCCTCTAATAAGATCCTATTATCTCCATTTATAAATAGTATTCCCTTATCGGAAATCTCTTTTGCAAGCTCTGCCTTCGCCTTTGCCACACCTCTTATATCTCCAACCCCTTCTAAATGGGCATTTCCTATATTTGTTATTATCCCTATGTCCGGATCTGCTATCTGGGTAAGCCTTTCTATCTCTTTAAATGCATTCATTCCCATCTCAAATACCGCTATTGAATATCTACTATTTAGCTTTAAAAGAGAAATTGGAAGGCCTATAAGATTATTATAGTTTCCAGGATTTTTAAATACACTATATCTTTGCGAAAGTATGCTATAAATCATCTCCTTTGTCGTTGTCTTTCCACTGCTTCCAGTAACAGCAATTACCTTTATATCTGGATGCATTCTTCTCCATCTTAGTGCCAGCTCTCCAAGTGCCCTTAGTGTATCCTTAACAGATATAACTGTGGCATCCTTATCCTTCAATCCCTTTAAGATCCTCTTTTCATGTCTTTCTTCTATAATCGCCCCCCTTGCTCCTTTTTCTATAGCAGATATTACAAAATCATGCCCATCAAATCTTTCTCCCTTTAATGCAATAAATATTTCATCTTTTTCTATTTTTCTGGAATCTATGCATACTCCTGAAAAAATCTTCTCCTTATCTCCCTTTATTATCTTGCCAGATACTGCCTCCCCAATCTGCTTAACACTTAGCATATTCCTTTAATAACTCCTTTACAATGCCTCTATCCTCAAATGGTATCCTTTTATTTCCTATGATCTGATAGTCTTCATGCCCTTTACCAGCAACAAGTATTACATCCTCTTTTTTTGAAATCTCTATTGCCTTTCTTATTGCCTCTTTTCTGTCTAATTCTAATAAATAATTTTCACTTACACTTTTTACCCCCTTTTCTATCTGCTTCATTATGGAGTATGGATCTTCTGATCTTGGATTATCAGATGTAATTATTACAAGATCACTAAGACTTCCCGCTATCCTCCCCATAATCTCTCTTTTTCCCTTATCCCTTTCTCCACCACATCCGAAGACTGTAATAATCCTTGCTTGGAATATATCCTTTATTGTCTTTATCACATTAAGTAATGCATCAGGTGTATGTGCATAGTCAACTATTACATATGGGGAATCTCCATTCTTTATAAGCTCCATCCTTCCAGGAACTCCACCGAATTTTGAAACACCTTCCTCTATCTCATCTTTTCCTATTCCAAAAAGATAGCAAGCAGAAACAGATGCAAGTAGATTGTATAGATTAAATCTTCCAATAAGCTTTGAGTTTATTTTAATCTTCTCCTTATCAGGAAGGAGAATTTCCGCCTTTATTCCTTCCTTATCTATCTCTATATCTTTTGCTACTATATCCGCGTCCTCAAGTCCGTATGTTACAAGTTTTTCTTTTCTTATTTCTTTTATAAGGATCTCTCCATAGGGATCATCTCTATTTATTACACAAAATTCCGGGTCATATTCTAAAAAGAGCCTTTTCTTTGCATCAAAATAGGATCTGATTGATCCATGATAATCCAAGTGATCCCTTGTTATATTTGTAAATACTGCTATCTTAAATGGACAATCTTTTACCCTTCCTTGTGAAAGACTATGGGATGATACCTCCATAACTACATCCCTGATTCCCTCATCTGCCATATCCCTTAGAAGTTTCATAAGCTCTAAGGATTCAGGAGTTGTCATATCTGCCTTTATATGTCTTCCGGAAAACCTATAAGCTATAGTTCCTATAACACCCACATTCCTTCCAGAGCTTCTTAGTATGGACTCGATAAGATAGCTTGTAGTTGTTTTTCCATTTGTCCCTGTTATCCCTATTATGTTCATATCCTCCAAGGGAGGATTAAAGAAATTCTTAGATAGCCTGGAAAGTGCCTCCCTTGTGTCTCTTACCTTTATAAAGGAGATTCCATCTTTAATAAAATCTTCTGATTCTAAAATAATACACGCTGCTCCCCTTCTTATTGCATCACCTATGAACTTATGCCCATCCTTTTTTGTTCCCTTTATTGCAACAAATATATTTCCTGGCTTTATCTTCCTTGAATCATATGAGATTCCTGTAATCTCTTGAGAGGGATCTATAGAAGAGTCTAATATCTCTAAGTCCTGAATAAGATTTTCTAATTTCATCTGTCTGGTCCTTTAAAATAAACAATCAGCTCTTTTACTTTATTTAGAGGAGTTCCAGGAGCAGGATATTGCTTAACTGCATACCCATATCCTTTCATCCTGAGACCAAGCTTATATTTATCAGCAATCCTTATAACATCTCTCATACTCATTCCAGTAAGATCAGGGAGTTCATTTTCTTTTAACAAATTGTACTTAAGGCTTTTTTGCTTATTTTTGTTAAGATTCTTTACAAAAAACATCTTTTCCTTTTTCTCTGGACTTATACCTAAGTATGCAAGACTCCATTTTGCAATCTCCTTAAATGCAGGAGCTGCCACAAGCCCTGCATAATAAATACCCTTTGGCTCATCAATCACTACAAGAATAAGGAGCTTTGGTCTTTTTACAGGAACAAACCCCACAAATGTAGCTATATACCTTGTATTAGAGTATTTTCCTGTTTTAGGATCTATCTTTTGTGCAGTCCCTGTCTTTCCTGCTACCTCAAATCCTTCTATCCTTGCCGTGGGAGCTGTTCCACCACTTCCTACTACAAGCTCAAGCATCTTTTTTACCTCATCTGCAGTCCTTTCAGATATGACCCTTCTTTTCACATAAGGACGTGTCTCTTCCAGGACATTTCCCTTCTTATCCCTTATCTCTTTTACAACATAAGGCCTCAAAAGAAGGCCTCCATTTGCTATTGCAGCCATAGCTGTTGCAAGCTGAATAGAGGTAACACTTAGTCCCTGACCAAAAAACATGGTTGCTTGATCAACAGGTCTATCATCCCCTACTTCTCTGATCCATCCAGTCCTTTCTCCTATAAGATCTATCCCCGTTCTTTCTCCAAACCCAAACTTTCTCAAATACTTACAGAACTTATGATAACCAAGCCTTTCTCCTATCTTTACTGCCCCTATATTGCTGGATACCTTTATTATCTGAGAGACAGTAAGCCAGCCATATTTATGAGTGTCATGAATAACATGTCCTGCTATCCTATAAGATCCTTCTTCACAGTAAAAAAGTGTATTAGGTGTTACCACACCTTCTTCTAATGCTGCTGCTACCAGGAATGGCTTTATAACTGATCCAGGCTCATAGCAATCTGTTATTGCCCTGTTTCTTAAAAAGGATGGTTTGTATTTATAGAATATGTTTGGATTAAATTCTGGATAGACTGCCATTGCCAATATCTCACCAGTATAAGGATCCATAACTATGCACTGACCAGATTTTGCATGACTTTTTTTTACTGTCTTTTCCAAGACTCTTTGTGCCTTAAATTGAATCTCTCTATCTATGGTAAGGACAATATTTTTTGCAGCCGAGTTAGATAGATTCTTTATTACTAAAGGCCTCTTTAGCGCATCCTTTATCTCAAATATGCTCAGCCTTTTTCCTGAAAGGACTTTATTATATCTCCTTTCTACACCTTCCAATCCTTTCCCATCTATGTTTACAAATCCTATTACATGTGCTCCAATCTCTTTTGCTGGATAATATCTCCTTATTTCGTCTACTGCACCTATGCCTTTTATTCTCTTCTCAAGTATTCTGTTTGCCCATTCATCTGGGATCTGCCTCCTGATCCATACAAATGGGCTATCTTTTTTAAGCCTATTATATACATCCTTTACAGGCTGATGAGTAAGCCTTGCCAATATGCAAGCAACCTTTTTTTTATTGGCTATCATATATGGCCTTGCATATATGGACTTTGTATCTATGCTTATGGCAAGAGGTTTATTGTTTCTATCAAATATAGTTCCTCTCTTAGCTGAAATGGTCTCTATTCTGATATAGTCCTTTTCTGCCTTCTCTTTTAACTGCTTTCCTTTTATAATCTGAACCCAGAATGCCTTTCCAATAATTAAAAAAAAGCCTATTAAAAAGATGCCACCCACATATAGCATCCTTTTTCCTATCCTATCTTTATCAACAGATTTCATTTCAGAACAATAATCTGATCAGGTCTTGCATGCTCTAATTTAAATCTTTCCTTCGCCAATTTCTGAAGTCTTTGAGGAGACTTAAGAACAGAGATCTCAAGCCTTAATTTTCTATTCAATTCCCTTAGCCTCATCTCCTTTTTTTTTAATGAACTTATCTGGTATTCAAGCCTTGTTTCTAAGTTTGCCAGACAAAGATAGAGGAAACTCAGTAAGCTAACAAAGATTACTACCAGAAAGATAAACCATTTATGTTCCCATATTATTGATTTCCTTTTTTTCTTTGGCCTTGGCTTAGTTGTGACATTTATTATACTTTCTCTTCTCATATCTTTTCTACTACCCTGAGTATAGCACTTCTTGAGCGTGGATTATCAATTATTTCTTCCTCTTTTGGTTTTATACCTTTCTTAGTTACCCTTCTCATAACAGGCATCTTTCCGCATATGCAATAGGGGATATGAGGAGGACATGTGCATGGATTTTCCCACTTCTTTATATACTCCTTTACAAGCCTATCTTCTAAGGAATGATAAGATATTATGGCTATCCTTCCCCCTTTTTCTAATAGATCTGGCACCTTCTCCAAAAATTCTCTTAGATTATCCAGTTCTTTGTTTACTGCTATTCTTAGTGCCTGAAATGTCTTTGTTGCTGGATGATGTCTTCTGCTATGATCCTGAACAACAGAAGATACTATCTTTGCAAGCTGAAGGGATGTCTCAATAAGTGCCTTTTTTCTTTCTTCTACTATCTTTCTTGCAATCTTTCTTGCCTTATTTTCCTCTCCATACTCCTTTATTATCCTTGAAAGCTCATATTCAGAAAGCCTGTTTACCAAATCCTTTGCCTTTATAGGATCTGATGGATCCATCCTCATATCTAAGGGTTCATCCCTTAAGAAACTAAATCCCCTTCCTGAAGCCTCAAGCTGCATAGAGGACATTCCCAGATCAAGCAATATACCAGTTACCTTTTCTATTCCGAGATCATTCAGGATAAGATCCAGATCCTTATAGTTTGACCTTATCAGATCTATGTAATTAGAAAATGGAGAAAGCCTTTTTTTTGCAAATTCAATTGCATCAGGATCCCTGTCAATACAGATAAGTCTTCCACCCTTTTCACATACAATCTTTGCTATTCCCTCTGAATGACCGCCTGTTCCAGCAGTTCCATCTACATAGATTCCTGATGGGTCTGTTATAAGAAGGTCTAATACCTCTTTTAACAATACTGGCTTGTGCATTACAGAAGACCACTTAAAGAAAAACTAAAATAATCTTCCATATTTTTTCCAATTATAACATGATCTAAAAGCCTTGTGTCTAAGAGGCTACAGGCATTCTTTATCTTCTCTGTAAGCTCTATGTCCTGCTTTGATGGATTGGAATCACCTGATGGATGGTTATGGACAAGTATGATTGAGGATGCAGATCTAAGTATTGCCTCCTTCAGGATCTCTTTTGGCTCTACAATACTTCTATTTGTCCCACCTCTGCTTATTTCCAGATTAGAGATTGGATGATTCTTTATGTCCAAAAATATTACATAAAAATACTCCTTCTTTTTGTCCCTTAAGTAAGGAAAATAATATTTCATTACATAGCTTAGTGCATCCTTAGGAGATCTTATAACAGAAGCCTTTTCTACTTCCTCCTTAATAAGCCTTTTTCCAAGCTCAAAAGCAGCCTTTATCTGAACAGCCTTTGCCATTCCTATTCCTTCTATCTTGCATATCTCTGAAATTGGAGCTGAGTCAAGCTCTCTCAATGTCTTAAATCTATTCATTATCCTCTTTGAAAGCTCTTCTGCACTTACTCCTTCCCTTCCTGTCCTAATTATTATTGCAAGAAGCTTTGATAAAGGAAGCCTTTCTGCACCATATTTTAAAAGCATCTCCCTTGGTCTTTCATCCTCTATCCATTCCTTTATAGGCTTATTTTCCTTAATATCTTCTGAAATCCTTCTTATCCTCTCCCTTATCTCTTCACAATCCTTCTTATCCTTTATTCCTAAAACCCTTATAATTCTCTCTTTCTCACTTGAATCTATCTTTCCTTTCCTCGATATTAAAAACACCTTCCCCTTCTTGCTTATAGCAGGATATATCCCATTTTCTGCCATGTATCTTAAGATCTCTTCTTTCATCTATTTAGGAGTAACATCTCAAGGACTGCTTCATGAAGATAGAGCTTGTTTTCTGCCTGATCAAAGACAACAGAATTTGGCCCATCCATTACCTCATCTGTGATCTCTTCTCCTCTGTGTGCAGGAAGGCAGTGCATGACTATGACATCTGGTTTTGCAAGCCTAACAAGCTCTTTATTTACTTGATAATTCCTAAGGGCTTTTTTCTTTCTTTCTGCCTCTTTTTCTTCTCCCATACTTACCCATACATCTGTATTTATTACATCAGCATCCTTTGCTGCCTCTTTTGGATCAGAAACAAGGATTATGTTTTTTGAATCAGAGAATTTCTCCTTTGGCTCACATCCCTTAGGA
>JALVZP010000209.1 GCA_027037575.1 Desulfobacterales bacterium
CTTGAGATACCAAGACCTACTGCACCTGCTGCATATACCAGGACTTTCATAATCTATTAGCCTGGAGGCCAATTCATCTTCCTTCCACCTATGAGATGGAGATGGAGATGAAATACCTCCTGGCCTCCCTCTTCCCTACAATTAAATACTGTCCTGTATCCTTTTTCATTTATTCCAAGAGACCTTGCAAGATCCCTCGCAACGAGAAACATCTTTGCTATTAAAGGAGCATCCTCATCAGGAAGATCATCCAATGTGGGTATATGCTTTTTTGGAATGATCAGGATGTGATGGGGAGCCACTGGCTTTATGTCCTTAAATGCAACGATTTCATCAGATTCATAAACAATCTCTGAGGGAATCTCTTTTTTTGCTATCTTACAAAAGATGCAATCCGCACTCATGACACCTCTCCTTAGTCTATCTTGTCATAATGACTAAACTTCATCATAAATGTTCCCCTTCCCTGGGTAGCAGACCTCAGGGAAGTAGAATAGCCAAACATCTTGGAAAGGGCAGCCCATCCTTTTATCACCTGAACAGGCCCCCTCTTTTCTATCTGCTCAACCCTTCCCTTTCTCATATTGAGTTCTGAGATGACATCTCCCACAAACTCTTCTGGGACAGTTATTTCAAGCCTCATTATAGGTTCAAGCAGGATTGGATCTGCCTTTTCAATGGCATTCTTGAATGCAAGGCTTGCTGCAATCTTAAATGCCATAAGATCATTCGGATCCTTTATATTTACATCTAAAAGTGCAGTCTGAATATCCACTACAGGATATCCCATAACAGGGCCACTTGTCTGTGCCTCCAAGATACCTTCCCTTATTGCACTTAGTATCTCCTCAGTAAGAGAAGGATTCTCACATTTATCTACAAACCTGTTTCCAGAACCCCTCTCCAAAGGAGATACCTCTATCTTTACACCTGCAAAATGTTTCTGACCAGCAATCTCCATATCATATATCTCTTCATGCTGGACTGTCTTTGTAATTGTCTCCCTATATACGACCTGAGGCCTTCCCTGATTCACATCCAAAGAGAAATCCTTTTTAAGCCTGTGGACAGCCACCTCTAAGTGAAGTTCTCCCATTCCAGAAAGGACTATCTGTCCTGTATCCTCATCTTCCTTGAATTTCAGAGTAGGGTCCTCGTCACATAGCTTTGAAAGTGCATCTATAAGCTTATCATGATCCTGGACCCTCTTTGGTTCAATTGCAATTGTTATAACAGGATCTTCTGTTTCTATTGGCTCAAGAAGTATGGGACTATCTTTTGGACAGAGGGTATCTCCAGTGGTAGTCCTTTTTAATCCCATTGCAGCGACAATGTCTCCTGCCTGTGCATAATCTATCCTTTCTTTTTTGTTTGCGTGCATTTTTAGAAGTCGTGCAATCTTTTCCATTACCCCTTTTCTTGGATTATAAACACTGTCTCCTGGTCTAAGAGATCCAGAATATATTCTCAAATATGTAAGCCTCCTTCCATCTGTCAATGCAATCTTAAATGCCAGTGCTGTCAGAGGAGCCTTTGGATCTGTTGGTCTTTCTTCTATCTTGTCAGTTCCTGGGATCTGCCCTTTTACAGGAGGAATATCCAATGGAGATGGAAGATATTCTACTATAGCATCTAAAAGTGGCTGTATTCCTTTATTTCTGAGGGCAGCACCACAAAATACTGGAACAAGCTTAAGACCTATAGTTGCCTTTCTTATTGCCTTCTTAAGTGTCTTTTCATCTATCTGTTCATCTGAAAGATATTTTTCCATTATCTCATCATCTGCCTCAGATACTGTTTCAAACATGAGTTCCCTGTATTCTTCTACCTTATCTATTAATTCTTCTGGAACAGGGATTTCTTCATATCTTTCTCCCAAGGACTCTTCATCCCAGACGATTGCCTTTTCCTTTATAAGATCAATTACTCCCTTAAATTCATTCTCAGATCCCCATGGAATCTGAAGGACAAGTGGAGTTGCACCAAGCTTTTCCTTTATTTCTTCAACAACCTTATAAAAATCTGCGCCAATTCTATCCATCTTATTTACGAATGCTATTTTTGGAACCCTGTATTTATCTGCCTGATGCCATACAGTCTCTGACTGTGGCTCTACCCCACCTACTGCACAAAAGACCCCTATTGCTCCATCCAGGACCCTGAGGGCCCTTTCTACCTCTATGGTAAAATCCACATGTCCAGGTGTATCTATAATATTTATGCTATGCCCCTTCCATTGGCAGGTAGTGCAAGCAGAGGTAATAGTTATCCCTCTCTCCTTTTCTTCAAGCATCCAGTCCATTGTTGCTTCGCCATCATGCACTTCTCCAATCTTGTGAATACGCCTCGTATAGTAAAGAATACGCTCTGTTACTGTTGTTTTTCCTGCATCTATATGTGCAATTATTCCTATGTTTCTTATCTTCTTCAGATTTGTCG
>JALVZP010000210.1 GCA_027037575.1 Desulfobacterales bacterium
TATGTAAAAATTCAGATCCTCTGATTGGGAAGGAGATAAAATTAGAAGGTTTTGTAAAGTATATAGGATTCAGATGCTATCCTTACTGGAACTTTATCCTTATGGATAAGGAAGGAAATTCCATAAAATGCTATGAAAGAGAATATAGAGTTGAGGCATGGATTATCCCTATAATGGCTTTAAAAGAGGCAGAAAAAAGAAAGGAGATGATTATTGCTGTTGGAAAATTAGAAAAAAAAGGCTTGTTAGAACTTGACTGGATAGAGTATAGGGGAGAAATTATAGATACAGACTATAAACCTCCTTCAGTTAGCTTATTTTTTTAAGGGTGGAGGATATGGAAGAAAGATTAGATAGATCAGAAAAAGAGAATTTTAAATCGCTTCTTTTAGAAATTGGTGCAGATAGAATTGAGGACAGGCTTAATATAATAGATGTCTTCCTGAATACAGAAGGACATATCTCAATTGATGAACTTTGTGAGATCTTGAAAAAGAAAGGATATTTTTACGATAAGGAATTTGTCCAGGAATGTATGGAAGACATGGTTAAATTAGGTTTTGCCCAAAAAAAGCAATTTGAAGGAAGACCTGTTCTTTATGAACATAGACATTTGGGAAGGCATCACGATCACCTTATCTGCACAAAGTGTGGAAGAATTATTGAATTTAAAGATGATGAATTGGAAACCCTTCAAAGAAAAATAGCCAACAGATATGGTTTTTATATGCTTCAGCACAAAATGGAGATATATGGTCTTTGTTCATCCTGTTTCACAAAAAGAGAACCTCTTATTCCCCTTTCCTTAGCAAAAGAAGGGGAAGAGCTCATTGTAAAAGATATAGTTGGAGGAAAAGGGATAAGGGAAAAACTTGTTTCTATGGGAATAAGGATTGGAAGCAGGGTAGAGGTCATATCTAACCCAGGTGCAGGAAGAGTTATTATCGCATGTGGAGATAGCAGAATTGCCCTTGGAAGAGGTATAGCAAATAAAATCCTTGTATCTATTACATAAGTCTTTGAAAGACTGGAAGAACCTTATCCCTTACCTTCCTTATAAATCTCTCAAATGGGGTCAGATGCTCATACTTTCTCTTTTCTTCTTCCGTGACTATATTTGGTGCGAATCTAAGCTTGTGCTTTATAATTGCAAGATTATCATCTAATAAAAATCTTTCATAGATCTTTCTTAAGAGAGGAAAATCAAATTCCTCTTTTTGAATAGAAGCTCCCCAGTCAATTATGTATGGATTTCCATCTTCTCCCACAATAATATTATTTGCCTTCTTTAGATCACAATGGACAACTCCCATATCATGAATCTTTTTTACAAGCTCCTCTAAGCAATCAAAGAAGCTTTTTGGAAGGACATTTCCTTTTTTGAATTTTCCAAGGCTCTTTCCGGGTATATCCTCCAATACAATCGCAAGCCCATCAATAACTCCATAGAATTTTGGAATCCCCTTTATTCCAGAAAGCCTTATATAAGTTCTTGCTTCTCTCCATACAAGGAATCTTCCAATTGTGTTCCTGAAAAAGAAGCCATTACTCCTGTAGTCCTTAACCACAACTTTTTTTCCATTTATCCTTGCCTTCCATACAATAGGTCTTGTATTAACAGGTCTCCTTCTTACAATCTCAATCATAGCCGCCTGTATGGCCAAATCCTTTTTCTCCTCTATCTGTTGGACTAAGCTCATCTACCTCTGATATATCTGCCTTTACTACCCTGCTTATAACCATCTGGGCAATTCTGTCTCCCTTCTTTATCCTAAAAGGCCTTTCTCCAAGATTTATAAGTATTACCTTTATTTCTCCCCTATAATCAGGATCAATTGTTCCAGGTGAATTTAGCATACCTATCCCATACTTTATTGCAAGTCCACTTCTTGGCCTTATCTGTGCCTCAAATCCTTCTGGAAGCTCAATACATATTCCTGTTGGAATAAGTGCCCTCTGTCCAGGCTCAAGGATAATGTCAGATTCTACTGCTGCATATATATCCATCCCAACAGCACCCTCTGTCATATATCCTGGAAGCGGAATATCCTTGGCATTATCCAATCTCTTTAATTTTAGCCTTATCCTTTCCATATCTCCCACTAAGCTGACCACATGCAGCCATTATATCCCTTCCACGACTCTTTCTTATTATTGCAGTAAGATTGCTTTCTATTAACACCTTCTGAAAAGCAAGTATCTTATTCCATGGTGGAGGAGAAAATTCTATACCTGGTGAGGGATTAAGTGGAATGAGATTTATCTTTGCCCTTATTCCTCTTATTAGCTCAACAAGCCTCTTTGCATCTTCTATGCTATCATTTATCCCATCTATTAGGACATATTCAAATGTAATCCTTCTTCCATTTGCAAGGGGAAATCTCTTACATGCAGCCATAAGCTCCTTTAATGGATATCTCCTATTTATCGGCATAAGAAGGCTTCTCTTTTCATCATCTGCTGCATTAAGGGATACTGCCAGATTTACCCTGACATCCTCTTCTCCCAATCTCCTTATATAGGGGACAAGGCCACAAGTAGATACAGTTACTCTTCTATGAGAAAAATTCATTCCATAGGGATCTATGAATATCCTTATTGCCTTTATCAGGTTATCATAGTTTAGAAGTGGTTCTCCCATTCCCATAAAAACAATATTTCTTAGTTTTGATGGCTCAGACATACTTCTTTTTACCTGAACCACCTGATCTATTATCTCAGATGTCTTTAAGTTTCTTTTAAATCCCTGTCTTGCAGTAAAGCAAAATTTACATCCCATCATACATCCTGCCTGAGATGAGATACATATAGTGAAGTATCCCTTTTCCAACTCTGGTATAAGCACAGATTCAATAAAGTTCCCATCCCTTAGCCTAAAGAGATACTTCCTTGTTTCATCCTCTTTTGACTCCAAAAGCTTAACAAGCTCTAAGGGGCTAAGATCTACTTCTTCATTCATGATCTTCCTTAGAGATTTTGGAAGATCAGTCATCTGATCAAAGGATGCTACTGTTTTCTTTAGGATCCAGTGCCATATCTGCCTTGCCCTATAGGGTTCAAATCCCTTTTTCTGTATCCAATCCTCAAGCTCTTTTCTATCTAAGGACTTTATATCAAGCATCATTTCTTCTTCATTGTCCTTAATTTTGCAAGCTCCCATACATAGTCATATAGATGAAGTCCTTTGCTTGCAGCAACTATTTCTCCATCCTCAACTCCAATATTTTCTGCCATATACTCCTTTAAGAGCTGAATAGCAGCGAGATTTGCTGGAAAACCATTCCACAGATCCCATGACCTGAAATAGACAAAGAAGTGGAGCTTTCTATCCTTTATCCTTGTATCTATTCCTCTAAGACAAGGGGGATCCTTCATGTATATGCAGTCTGGGTCTCCTACTGTCATATATGCCTGATTTGTATTGTGTCCATCCTCCTTATACATCCTGATTACTTCCTCTATCTGCCTTTCCAGATAGTATCCGTATGTGTATTCCTCACCTTCCTTCTTCTTTGCACACATAAGATATGGCAGATACTCATTTACATATTCCTCGCTTACTGGGTTTGGTATCCCAAGCTGTGGAGGAATATCAGGAACAAGTGGCCGGGTACCAGGATACTTTATGTGTATGGTTACATAGTCAAGCTCAAGCCTTTTCTTTCCTTCATAGCTTCCCCTTTCTATTACATACTCCCTTCCGTTGTCCAGTATCCTGTAGATTGCTTGAAACCATGCATCTGGAATATCTCTTGCTTCTATAAACTCCAATTTTAATCCCATTATTCCACCTCTTTTTCCTTTTCCTCTATTGTCTTGAATTTTAACCTGAGATATCCATCTTGTGCTTCTTCATTGTCAGGTGCAATTTTGAGTATTTTCTTATAGATCTTAAGGGCATCCAAGTAATCACCCCTTTTTTCCATAAGTCTTGCAAGCTGTAGCATAGTCCCTACATCATTTGGCTTAAGTTTCAGGATAATCCTGATCTGTCTTATTGCAAGTGCATCCTTTCCTTGAAGCAGATAGCATAGAACAATATATTTCCTTAAAGTTATATCTCTTGGATTATACCTTATTCCCTTTATCATATATGGAAGTATCTCCTTACATCTTCCTTTTGGCCAGAGATAGTTGAAGAGGAAATAGTATGGATAAGTCAATCTTGGAGAAAGCTCAATCAATATTTTTGCCTCCTTATATGCCATATCATCCATCTTTTTTGCCCTGTATATCTGAAATAGAAGCTCATGTGCATCCTTGTCATTTGGTCTCTTTACTATATATGCTCTTATATGCTTAAGTGCACTGTCCATATCCTTAATCTCATATTCCAGTGCAGCAAGATTATATAAGATCACTTCATTTTCTGGTTGAATAGATAGTATCTTTTTATAAACCTGAATAAGAGCTTTCTTATTACCTTTTTTATCCAGTATCTTTGCCTTTAGGATAAGTGCATCAATATTGTTTGGATCTATAGAAAGCGCTTCTGATACATATCTATCTGCTCTATCTATATCACCTGTTTCTAAGAGGGTCTTTGCAAGTTCTATTCTGGATTCAACATCCTTTGGTTTTAACTTTAATAGCTCTGATAGGTAATACGCTGCCTTTTCTTTTTTCCCAAGCTTATTATATAGCCTATAAATATTATAATAGATTTCTGGATTTTTATCACCAGCATCTATAGCAAACTGGCAATATCTGAGTGCAGCTTTATACTTCTTTGTTTTAATGAATAGACGAATCAGGCTTTCATATACAGAAAAAAGTGTATCCTTCTTTAATTTCTCAGCATAATTTAAGATTGCAAGATATTCTTTTATTGCATCCTCTATTTTTCTGTTTTCTTCATACTCCTTTGCAAGGCTCAGCCTTAAGCCTATAAGCTCCTCTTCCTTTTCTGGAAAAAGGGAAAGTCCTATATCTAAAAAATCCCTTTTCTTATTTAACTCATTTATCTCATTATATTTTGCAAGCCAATCTTCAAAAGAAGGCTTAATTAATATCCTTATCTTTCCTATATCCTGATCCTCAAATCTTACATGAACAATACGATCATAGAGTCTGAATATATCCTTGCTCGGCAAAATAGAAATAAGCCTCTTTCCTCTATAAAGAAGAGATTCTATGTCTATGTCCTTACAAAATAGCCTTACATGATAATTAAATGGGACATTTGTAGAGATATGAATAATCTTCACCTTATCTTTTGGGTGAAATCTTATTTTTTCTCCATCCAGTATCCTTTTTATCTGGTCATTTTGAAGAAAGGTTATAGAATAAAATCTATGGGCAGTAAAATATATACGATTCCATAGCCAAAAAAGATAGGCAAGAATGGCTGATATTAGAAGGGTATAAATTATGAGTTTTCTAAAAAAGGAACTTGATTTCTTCTTTTTTACCCTTGCTCTTCTATCCTGTTTATTATCTCTTACCAAATTCTTCTTTCCATATCATTAATATTGGGCTTGCAACAAATATGGAAGAATATGTCCCTACAACTATACCAACAAGCATTGCAAAGGCAAAATCATGAATAACATTTCCACCCAAGAGGAATAGTGCAAGGACAACAAATAATGTAGTGGAAGATGTGAGGACTGTCCTGCTTAGTGTCTCATTTATACTCCTATTTACAATTACCTCAAATGGCATCTTCTTTTTCTTCCTCAGATTCTCCCTTATCCTATCAAATACAATTATCGTATCATTTAAAGAGTATCCAACAATTGTCAGTAAAGCTGCCACAACAGAAAGTGATATCTCTTTTTGAGTAATAAGGAATGCACCAACTGTTATTGTGACATCATGAATAAGTGCTATTATTGCTCCAAGCGCATATCTTAATTTCAAATATGCGCTAAGTCCCAAGGTCACTATCATTGCAATAAATATAAGCCATGTTATTCTTACTCCAAAAGATGATGCAACAGATACAGAGATTCCAAGGGCAGCAGCCATAATAATGCTCATCATCCATTTCATTTCAAATCTTCCGGATATGTATATGGCAATAAAAAGAATGGAATAAAATATTGCAAGAAGTGCCTTTCTTTTTAGCTGTTTTCCTATTTTCGGGCCTACCATCTCAACCCTTCTTATATCCACTCCTTTCCCAAATTTTGCCTTTAATGCATCTTTTACATTATCATGGATAGAGGCAAGATCTATATTGGTCTTCCTTACCCTTATAAGATATTCATGAGCTCCTTTTTCTTTAAATTCCTGAATAATGCTATCCTCTAATTTTACAGGCCTTAATGCCTCCCTTATCTCATCTATACTCACTTTTTTATTAAATCTTACCTGAATAACTGCTCCCCCTGTAAAGTCCACTCCATATCTTGGTCCTTTCCATATAAGAAGTATCAAAGTAATGAGAATAAGTGTTCCAGAAACAAGATATGCAATTCTCCTTTTCCCCACGAAATCTATATTCACATCTGGCTTTATAATCTCTATCATATATCTCCCCCTATATCAGGACCTTCTTCCATCCCTTTATCACATAAAGGTAGTCAAATATGATCCTTGTTATAAATATTGCAGTAAACATACTTGCAACAATTCCTATACTAAGTGTTACGGCAAACCCTCTTATTGGACCTGTCCCAAATTGAAAGAGTATCAAGGCAGCAATAAGAGTGGTAAGATTTGCATCCAGGATTGTAACAAATGCCCTCCCATATCCTGTATCAATTGCTGCAATAGGGCCTTTCCCAGATCTCAGTTCTTCTCTTATCCTTTCGAATATAAGCACATTTGCATCTACTGCCATACCAATAGTAAGGATAATTCCTGCAATTCCAGGGAGGGTTAGTGTTGCACCAAACATAGCAAGTCCTGCCATGATGAAGATAATATTCAGGATAAGTGCAAAATCTGCAATAAGACCAGAAAGGTTATAGTATACGGCCATAAAGATAACAACTGTTATTCCACCAATTAATGCCGCCTTTATACCCTTTTCTATAGAATCTCTTCCAAGACTTGGACCAACAGTCCTTTCTTCTATTACCTTTACAGGTGCAGGCAGTGCACCTGCCCTTAAAACAATAGCAAGATCATGTGCCTCTTCCATTGTAAATGCACCCGTTATCTGTGCCCTTCCACCGGTGATCTTTTCCTGTATGACAGGTGCAGAATAGATCTTATTATCCAGTATAATAGCAAGCCTCTTTCCTACATATTCTCCAGTAATCCTTGCAAATATCTTTGCCCCTCTGGAATCAAATGTAAGAAGTACATACGGCTCATTTGTCCTTGGATCTATCTGAACTCTTGCATCAGTGATATATTCTCCAGTAAGTAATGTCCTTTTTCTTACAAGAAATGGTATCTTTATTCTCTTTCCTGTTACTGGATCTATCTTTTCCTGATAAAGTATCTCATCACCTGGTGGAATCCTTCCTTTAAGAGCCTCTTCAACACTATGCTCATCATCTACTAATTTGAATTCTAAGAGGGCAGTCTTCCCAATAAGCTTTATTGCCCTTCTTGGATCCTTTATCCCTGGAAGCTGGACAAGTATAGTGTGATGTTGCTGCTTCCTTATATCTGGTTCACTTACTCCAAACTGATCTACCCTGTTCCTTATTGTCTCAATTGCCTGATCCACTGCCAAATTCATTATCCTCATTTTTGCCTTTGGTTTAAGTCTAAGGGTCAATCTGTTCCCAATCTGACTTACATTAAACTCTGGATATTCTCTTTTAATAATATCTTTAAGAACATCTCCATCTTTTTCTCTCATCAAAATAATATCTATTCCATCAATACCTACTCTCTCTATCTTCCTATACCTAATTCTCTTTTTTCTCATATCATGTTTTAGCTCATCCAGTATCCTATCTAAGTGATTCTCCACTGCCTTTTTTACATCTACATCTAATACCAGATGTATTCCTCCTTTAAGATCAAGACCAAGATGAATCTTTTTGTCAGGAAGTACTTTTTTTGCCCAATCAGGCAGCCTATTATAGATAGGGAGACTTGGTATAAGATAGATTATGCCA
>JALVZP010000211.1 GCA_027037575.1 Desulfobacterales bacterium
GTCTTTGCAAATATAGATACAAAGACATATCACCTCTTAAAGCCAAAGCTAAAGGAGGCAATACTTGACTCCTATAGGAGGCTTTCAGAAGAGTATGAGGTGATAGTTATGGAAGGAGCAGGAAGCTGCACTGAGATGAACATAAAGGAGCATGATATAGTAAATTTTCCTTTGGCAAAGGAGCTCAATGCAAAATGTATAATTGTAGGAGATATAGATAGGGGTGGAATATTTGCACAGCTTATAGGGACATATCATCTTATGGATAAAAGAGAAAGAAAGCTTACAAAGGGTTTTATAATAAACAAGTTCAGGGGAGATCCATCCCTATTTAAATCTGGTATAAAATTTATAGAAGAATACACAAATATCCCAGTTTTTGGAGTTATTCCATATATTGAAGATCTCAAGATAGATCCAGAAGATTCTGTGGTTATCCAGAAAGAAAGGCTTAAAAATAAGATGCCATCTCCAAATAAGATAAATATTGCTGTGATAAGGCTTCCTTCTATTTCTAACTTCACAGATATGGAGATACTTGAAACAGAGCCAGATGTAATAGTCAATTATCTGTTTAGGCCAGAAGAGCTTTCAGATGAGTATGACCTGCTTATTATTCCAGGAACAAAGAATGCAGTAGAAGATACTATTTGGATAAAAAAAATAGGATGGGAAAAGAGGATAAAAGAGTTTGCAAAGAGTGGGAAGATTGTCTTTGGAATATGTGGAGGATATCAGATACTTGGAGAAAGGATAAAAGATCCATATGGAGTAGAATCTGATAAAAAAGAAATAAAAGGGCTTAGACTTCTCCCTACGGAGACTATACTCTTTAAAGAAAAGATTGTAAGGAAGGTAAAAGGGAGATGCCTTTTAAATAATAGAAGGATAGAGGGATATGAGATCCATATGGGAAGAACGATGCCACTAAAAAAAGAAGGCATACCTCTTCTAAGACTTAGATATAAAAATGAGGTATGGGAAGATGGTTGGATAAATGAAGAGGGAAATGTGATGGGGACATATGTTCATGGAATAATGGATGCAACAGGATTCAGGGAGGATTTCTTAAATAGGATAAGGATAAATAAAGGGCTAAAGATAAGAAAAACAAGGAAGAGAAAGATCCTTCGCTTTAAAGAATATGATAGACTTGCATCCCATTTTGAAAGATACTGCGATATAGAAAGGATTATTCAGATAATACTGGGTTAAGACTGTTTAAATTACATTAAGAATATCGCTCTTTTAGGATGCTTAGAAAAAGCCCTATAATCAATAGGATATATTGAAGATCCTTTTTTTGCTTTGGTGGTGAAAGATTTTTGATCATTAGATAGGCATAAAAAGGAGAAAATAAGATTATAAGCCATGGTATTTCAAATATGGTGAGAAGGCTAAAAGACCTTATCCAATGTGATATGATTCCATGACTTATAAGAAAAGAAAAAAAGATCAATCCGATTCCTAATGGCCAGATAATATAATCATGTTCTATCTCTAAGGAGTTTATAAAAAAGCCTAAAGCAATTGTGCAGATCAAAAGATGATCCAGACTAAAATTCTTAAATATTAAAGAATTCTTTTTTAGTGCCCTTTTCATTTCTACTGAGAGAAGATATAAAATTCCCGCACAGCTAAAAAGAATTATAAGCTCTTTGAGACCTTCTTTTATTCCAGAGGATTTAAAAAGATAAATACCATAGAATATCAGAGGATAAGAAATAAACCTGAAGGTTCTTGGAATCTCTGTATGTATATTTGGGTTTTTCCAGGAAAACCCTCCATTTCCTGAAATAGGCCTTTTATACGGAATCCACATAGGAACAGCACTCTGGTAATCCTTATATCTACCCCCAAAAACCACTATCATCTTTTTTTCTTCTTCTTTCATCTTTGGGATATATACCAGAAGCCATAAAATAGGAGCAATAAGTATAAGAGGGACATAACCACTCATAATGCATATTCCCAAATCTAAAAAGAAGTTTCCCAAATAAAAAGGATGCCTGACAAATCTATATGGTCCAGACATGCTAATTTCCTTCATTTGATGAAGGCATCCTTTTGCCCAGATCCTTATTATTATTCCTGCAAGAAAAAAGGGGATAGATAATAAAATAAAAAAGGGAGTAGAAGAAAAAGATAATATTCCTATCAATAGAAAATATGTTCTAAGCCCTGATCTTTTATATGGGACCTTCACTTCATCTGATCCATTTCCATTGCAAAAAGAGCCGCTCCATATGCACCATTTAGCTGTGGTCTTGGAGGAACAATTACCTCCCCATCTATCCTTTCTCTCAAAAGCTCTGCAATAATAGGGAAATGCTCAACTACTCCTCCACACATAAGGACTGTTCCTTTTATTGGCATCATTTCTAATATCCTATCAATGACAGATTCAAATACACCCCTTACCAGATCCTCTGCAGATACTCCTGCCCTTATATGGGAAAGTATCTCTGTGCATGCAAATACCGTGCAATAACTCCCTATCTTAAACCTTTTTTTTGCTTTTCTTGCTAAAGGATCCAGCTCTTCTAAAGGAATATTCATCCTATGGGCAATCTCTTCTATAAATGCACCTGTTCCAGCAGCACACTTTCTATTCATCCTAAAATCTATTCTCTTCCCTTCATTATCTATCCTTATTACCTTATTGTCCTGCCCTCCTATATCGATAAGGGTAAATCCCTTTCCCAAATATTTAAATCCACCCTTTGCATGGCATGCAATTTCTGTCCTTCTTCCAACAGCAAAATCCACATTGTGTCTTCCATATCCTGTAGATACAATCTTTATACCATTTGGCTCTATTGTTCCAAGTGCCCTTTTTAATGCATCTTCCGCAGCCATCCTATAATCTATCCCAGATTTTCGGACATAAGATCCTATAATCTCTCCTCTGCTGTCTATTATCACTGCCTTTGTAGTGCAGCTTCCTACATCTATACCTGCATATAGGCGAGACATGGCTATTCCTCCAATTGCTCTACAAATGCTTCTATATTTGTAATGGTCTGCTCCTCTGAGAAGCATCTAAGGTCGTTTAGATCACCATTTATTATAAGAAATGGTATTTCAAGCCTTTCTTGCAATCTCTGTGGCATTGCATATCTGCAGTTTGTATTATTTGGACAAGTCTTTGAGTCATGAAATATTATTCCATCTATCTTAAACTTCTCTACTTTCTCCTCTATATATCTTTCCTTAAAGTTGTCATCCTGACAAATAAATATTGAGCAGTATGCCCTTGCCATACTCCTGAATGGATCCCTTGGATCAAATTTGGAAAATACCCAGCTATTACAATAGCTACTTACTACAACAGCACTATTTAGACTTGCAAAAGTATTACTAAGCACTCTAAGCTTTCCCCATATGGGCATCCCATCCCAATAGAAGCGATGTTTTTCTCCTGGAACTGCTGCAATACCATTTCTGACCCTTTCCTTTAACTCTTGAAGAAGGGTTTCATAGTATTCAATAGCTTCCTTTCTTCCCCTTAAAACCACAGCAGGTCCCATGTGTATGCAGTGATCGAAAAATGTTGCAGGTGCGGGGACATTCGCTGCTGTATTCAAAACCTCTTCCCAGAGCAAAGAACATTTAAGGGAGTCTGCAAGGACTTCCCTAAATCTATCTATGTCAAATTTCTGCCCAGATATCTCTTCTAAATGAGGAACAATCTCTTCCATCTGTCTTGCACAAACTTCTACCACATCTTCTCTTACTTCGGGCTGATTTCTTGGTGTATTTACTCCATATATAGGGACATTAAACTCCCTTGAATAAAAACTAAACCAGTCATATACGTCCCTGCACTGATTAGTATTGTAGAGAAGGACATCTGGCTTTGGAACACTTTCCATCCCATATGCCTTAAGGGGGGTTTCTCT
Organism: Desulfobacterales bacterium; assembly: GCA_027037575.1. Lineage (GTDB taxonomy): Bacteria > Desulfobacterota > DSM-4660 > Desulfatiglandales > JALVZP01 > JALVZP01. The sequence goes on from JALVZP010000211.1 coordinate 3,903, forward strand.
TTTTAAGTATGCTCCAATATCACTTGTAAGATATGAACATATATCTGGAGAATAGCCATATGCATTTGCCACAGGTATGTATTCAGTAGCAGTTCTATTCGCTCCCATCATTGCTGCATGATTTTCTGGATAAAACACAAGAAATCCCATTGAAATTGCAAGCTCTGCTGGCCCAACACTTGTACACCAGGCAATCTTTTTATTCCTTGTCTTTGATGCTTCTGCAAGTTCATAAAAGTATTTGCTCATTACCTCTTTTAGCATCTTTGTGGACTTTAGCTGAGGAATTTTCTTTTCTTCTCCCATCAGACTTTCTCCTTATTTTTTTCTGCCTCTAAGGATTTACTTATTAAGAGTCTGCTAAGATTTAGCATTACCTTATATGGCTGTATATCAGTGAGGCTATTCACCCAATCTGCTTTTTCTTTTGCTATCTTTTCCCTATCCTCCCCATCTTTAACCTTTCTTATCATCTCTTCATGATATGAGATTGTTGCCTCAATTGCCTTTTTAAAATAGCTTCTCAAATCTCCTTTAACTACATAATTATGACTTAGTGCACCCAAAATGGCATCCAGATCAGAAAGCTTTTTTATGGAATCTATATATTTCTCAAGGGAATGAAAATAGTTTGGCCAAAATACATCCTTTTCAGGGACATAAAACCCTGTTGCATCCCCTATAATAAGGGATCCCTCTTTTTCTTCATAATATGCAAGATGACATGGAGAATGGCCTGGTGTTTCATACACATGCCATACAATTCCATCTCCAAGCTCGATTCTATCCCCTTCTTTTACAATATGATCAACCCTAAAATCATATTCTTCAATTGGTTCAGGTATCTCTTTTATCTCATTTCTTCTCTTCATAAGCTCTGCAATATTTCTATCTATCCACAAAAACTCCTTGAGTATACCATCACTTTTTAATATCTCTGCACCTTTTTTACTTCCAATGACCTCTATATCCTTCCAAATCTTCTTCAATCTTGGGACAGCTCCTATGTGATCTGCATGGGTATGAGTTAGGGCGATATATTTTATTCTCTCTGGTTCTATACCAAGTTCCTTTATTTGCTTTAATATTATCTTGGTTGTTGGGCCTGTTCCCCCCTCAATCAGCATTCCTATTTCACCTATGGAAAGATAAACAGGAAACTGTCTTGTTCCAAGCTGAAAAAGATGTTCTGTAAGCCTTATTGGTCTTTGCATAAAAAGATCATCCTCCTATTTTCCTTTAAATCTGGGTCTTCTTTTCTCCAAATAGGCAGTTATCCCTTCTTTTGCATCTTCTGTATTGTAGAGTCTTCCATAAAGAAAGGATATGTATTTTATTGCATCTTCCTTTTCCATGTCAAATGACTTATTTATCGCATCCTTTGCATATCCTATTGCAATCCTTGCAGGTGATATGCCCTTTGCAATCCTCTTTGCCTCATCCATCAGCTCCTCTTTTTTTACCACCTTACTTACAAGCCCAATCTCCTTTGCCTCATTCGCATCTATGATCCTTCCTGTAATTATCAGCTCCTTTGCCCTTCCCATGCCAACTATCCTTGGAAGCCTAAAGGTTGCTCCATATCCAGGAATTATCCCAAGCCTTACCTCTGGTTGACCAAATCTTGCATTTTCACTGCATATCCTGATATCACAAGAAAGGGCAAGCTCTAATCCACCACCAAGTGCCCATCCATTTATAGCTGCGATAGTAGGAATTTTCATATCTTCTATATAGGAGAATATCCTGCTTCCATGAAGGGATGCCTCCCTTGCCTCCTCCTCTGTATAATCCTTCATCTTAGAAAGATCAGCACCTGAAACAAAGACATCATTTACACCAGTAATGATTATTGCCTTCAGCTCCTTTTCTTCCAGTTTTTTTATTGTCTGAAATATCTCTTCCCTAAGCTCCCAGGAAAGTGCATTCTTTTTCTCAGGTCTATTTATTATCAGAATCCCTATATCTCCAGACAGATCCCATTTTACATAGGACATGGCTTATACACATTCTGACTGGTCACCAGAAATCTTCAAAAGGGCATGATCCAAGGCAGGAATAACTACTAAAAGATTATCTTTTGCCCCAGACGGACTTCCAGGAAGATTGATAATTAAAGAAGATTTTCTTACACCTGCGATCGCCCTTGAAAGCATAGCATTTGGTGTAATCTGAAGACTCCTTATTCTCATTGCCTCTCCTATTCCAGGAATATCATAGTCAATTACTTCCTTTGTTGCCTGGGGCGTTACATCCCTTGGACTTACTCCAGTTCCTCCTGTTGTAACAATAAGTGGAATCCCTTTTATATCTGACCACTCCTTTAAAGCAGATATAATCTGATCCTTTTCATCTGGAACAATCCTTTTTTCTATTACCTCAAATCCATTTTCTTTTAAGATTTGAATTACTACTTCTCCTCCTTTATCTTCTCTTTCCCCTCTATAGGCCTTATCACTTACTACTAAAACTGCTGCCCTTTTCTGAATCATTACTCTTCTTCCTTTTCCTTCTTTGCATTTGCTATGATCTTTTCTGCAATCTGTGGAGGAACCTCTTCATAATGAGAAAATTCCATCTTAAATGATCCTCTTCCAGCCGTAAGTGCATTTAGATCAAGTGCATATGTAAGGATTTCTGCCATGGGAACCTCTGCTTTTATTACCTGATACTTTCCTTTGCTTTCTATACCAAGTACCCTTCCTCTTTTTGCAGTAAGATCACCCATAACATCTCCTAAATTCTCCTCAGGAACAGTTACTTCTAATTTCATAATAGGTTCAAGAAGAACTGGATTTGCTTGCTGAAGAGCCTTCTTTGTACACATACTTGCGGCTATCTTAAATGCCATATCAGATGAATCCACCTCATGGGATTTTCCATCATAGAATCTTACCTTTATATCTACCACAGGATATCCAGCAAGTATTCCACTCTGAAGTGCCTCTACTACTCCCTTTTCAACAGCAGGGACATAGTTTCTTGGGACATTCATACCTGTAAGTTCCTCTTTAAACTCAAATCCCTTACCCCTTTCTAATGGAAATACATCAAAATGGACCTCTGCAAACTGACCCCTTCCACCTGTCTGCTTCTTATGCCTATATATCACACCCTTTACAGTCTTCTTTATTGTCTCTCTATAAGGAACCTTTACAGGTTTAAGTTCTGCCTCTACTCCAAACTTTCTTTTTAGCCTTTCACATGTAACCTCTAAGTGTATTTGACCTCTTCCAGAAAGTATTATTTCAGAGCTTGCCTGGTCTCTATCCAATCTAAGAGAAGGATCCTCTTCTACCAGCTTTGTAAGTGAACTAAATAGCTTATCTTCACTTCCTCTATCCTTTGCCTTTACTGCATATGAAAGCATGGCAGGAAGCACATCTACAGGTTTAAATATTATTGGGTTATTTGGATCACATAGGGTATCTCCTGTTGTGGTATCCTTTAATTTTGCAATTGCCACAATCTCTCCAGGACCTGCATCTTCTATAGGCTGCTGTTTCTTTCCTTCCATAAGAAGGAGCTGGCCTACCCTTTCATTTGTATCCTTATTTGGATTATAGACTGTAGAATCAGATGTAATCTTTCCAGAGAAGATTCTTATTATAGAGAGTCTTCCTGCAAATGGATCTGCAACTGTCTTAAATACAAGAGAAGAAAATGGTTCATCCTCATTTGGAAATCTTTTTATTACTTCCTCTGTCCCTGGTTTAAAACCTTCCTTTGGTCCTCTTTCAACTGGAGATGGCATTCCATATATAATCAGATCCATAAGCTGGCTTGTTCCTATATTTTGAGTTGATGCACCACATGTAACAGGGATGATAGATTGGGATTTTATGGATTTATAAAGGGCATCTTCTAATTCCTGCTGACTAAGCTCTTCTCCCTCCAGATACTTTTCCATAAGCTCATCGTCAATCTCTACCACATTTTCTATCATCTTCTCTCGCCATTCTTCTGCAGTATCACTTATATCTGAAGGTATATCTGTTGTCTTAAACTTTCCACTACCGTCCTTCTCATATACATATGCCTTCATCTTTACAAGATCTATAAGACCCTCAAATTTGTCTTCAGCACCTAAGGGGAGAAATATTGGAGTTGCC
>JALVZP010000212.1 GCA_027037575.1 Desulfobacterales bacterium
TGGAGTAAATGATGAGTAATAATATGTTGAATACCCAAAGGATAAGGATAAGATTAAAGGCATACGACCATAGGCTTGTGGATCAAGCAGCAAAAGAGATAGTAGAAACAGCAAAAGAGACAGGGGCGAGGGTAGTAGGACCTATACCTTTACCCACTGTAATAAATAAATACACGGTTTTGAGATCGCCACATGTGAATAAAAAATCAAGAGAGCAGTTTGAGATAAGGACCCATAAACGTCTATTAGATATATTAGAGCCAACTCATCAAACTATTGATGCCTTAATGAAATTAGATCTACCTGCTGGAGTGGATGTAGAAATTAAGCTTTAACTAAAGGAGGATCTGGGTTTATTATGGTAACCAAGCTTTTTGGAAAGAAGATAGGAATGACAAGATATTTCCTCGAAGATGGAAAGAGTGTTCCTGTTACAATATTAAAGGTGGGGCCATGCTTTGTTATTCAAAAAAAGACAGTAGAAAAAGAGGGATATAATGCCCTTCAGTTAGGATTTGAACCAAAAAAGGAAGGCAAATTTAACAAGCCTATGAGAGGACATTTTCAGAAGGCCGGAAAGGGCTGTTTTGCTTATTTAAAAGAGGTAAAGGTAGATAATCCAGATGAGTTTGAGCTGGGTCAAGAGATAAAGGCAGACATATTTAAAGTGGGTGATTTTGTAAATGTTACTGGAATAAGTAAAGGTAGAGGATTTGCAGGTGTAATGAAAAGGTGGGGCTTTTCAGGTGGACCAAAGACTCATGGTTCTCGTTCTCACAGGATTCCAGGATCTATTGGAATGTGCGCTACACCAGGTAGAGTATATAAAGGCAGGAAGATGCCTGGAAGGATGGGAAACAATAGGGTTACTGTAAGGAATCTTCAGGTTGTAGATGTAAGGCCAGAAATGGATGTAGTTATTGTAAAAGGAGCTGTTCCTGGTGCCAAAAACGGATTTATAGAAATATCCAAGGCCAAGTAATTGAGGGATAAAATGGGAATAAAGGTAGATGTTTATAATCTAAATAAAGAGAAGGTTTCAGAAGTAGAACTTAATGAAAAGGTATTTGATGTACCTATAAAAAAACATTTGCTCCATTTTGTAGTAGTTGCACAGCTTGCCGCAAGAAGGGCAGGAACAGCATGTGCAAAGACAAGGGGAGAGGTGAGCTACTCTGGAAGGAAGCTCTGGAGACAGAAAGGAACTGGTCGTGCAAGAGTTGGGGATGCAGGTTCTCCAATCAGGGTAGGTGGAGGAGTTGCATTTCCTCCTAAGCCAAGGGATTATACAAAGAAGGTAAATAAGAAGGTAAAAAAGGCTGCATTAAGGATGGCATTAACCGACAAGGTAAAGAATAATGCCTTGTTGGTTATAGACAATCTTGAGCTACCAGAAATAAAAACCAAGAAATTTGTAGAGGTCCTTGAGAGATTTGATTTAGAGAATGGGAAAAAAACAATATTTGTTACTGCTGAAAAACATGAAAACTTAGAAAAGTCTTCCAGAAATGTCCCAAATGTAAAGGTATTAAGGTGGGAAGGACTGAATGTATATGACCTTCTGGTTCATGATTTTTTAGTCTTAGAAGAGCCTGCAATAAAAAATATTCAGGAGGCATTGTCATAGTGGATATATACGAAGTAATAAAGGGGCCTCATATTACAGAGAAAGCGACCCTCTTAAAAGATAAATATAGGCAAATAGTATTTAAGGTTGATCCAAGGGCAACAAAGATAGATATAAAGAGGGCAGTGGAAACTATATTTAAGACAAAGGTTGTGAAAGTAAGGACTATGAATGTGAGAGGAAAGAAAAAGAGGTTCGGCAGGATAGAAGGGAAGAAACCTGATTGGAAAAAGGCAATTGTTACTATTGCCCCTGGAGAGGATTTGGAAAAATTTAGTGGAGTATAGCTATGGGCATAAAGACATATAAGCCAACATCACCAGGAATAAGATTTGTTACAACCCTAACCTTTGAAGAGATAACAAAGAGAGAGCCAGAGAAGAGCCTCCTTGTGCCTTTAAAAAAGACAGGTGGAAGAAATTTCATGGGGAGAATAACTGTAAGGCACAGAGGAGGTGGGCACAAAAGGCGTTACAGGATTATTGATTTTAAGAGGAATAAAGATGGAATCCCTGCAAAGGTTGCAGCAATTGAATATGATCCTAACAGGAGTGCAAATATTGCTCTTCTTCATTATTTAGATGGAGAAAAGAGATATATACTTGCTCCGCAGGGACTTAAAGTGGGAGACACAGTAATATCAGGCCCTGGAGCAGAAATAAAAATAGGAAATGCACTCCCCTTAAAAGAGATACCCTTAGGAACATATGTTCATAATATAGAATTAAAGCCAGGTGGCGGGGGACAAATTGCAAGAAGCGCTGGGGCTTATGCACAGGTTAT
>JALVZP010000213.1 GCA_027037575.1 Desulfobacterales bacterium
ACCAGTAGAACTGCTTTTTGAGTTCATGACGCAATAATGCTCTTTTGTCTATTCTCAATTTAGACTGACATTTTGCGCTTATGGCATTTTATAAATCTCTCTTCGATGAACAACAGCCTGTATTACTATAGTATTGCTCTCAAGCGTATAGACAATGCGCCAATCGCCCACCCGAAGCTTGTAAACTTCCTTTATGTTCCACTTAATGGTTCAGGAATCACTCTATCAAAATTTTTTGAGAACCATTCCAGTTTTTTCAGGATTCGCCTTACTATTTGCCTATCGAGTTTTTTAAGGTCACTTATTGCTGATTCTGTCCATTCAATCGTAATCAAATCTGCTTAACACCTCTCTTTGAGAGATCCTCTTAGAAGGCTTCTTTAAACGCTCCTCAAGTTCTTTTTTGAACTCCTCGCGTAGTTCCAGTCCATAATCCGGGTCACCAAGAATTTCCAGAATTTTCTGCTCGATCAACTGTTCCAAATCATCCATGCTTAAATCTTTAACACTGACCATATGTTTACCTCCGGTAAAAAGTATCTCATTTCACATCTCACCTTTTACCTCTCACTTTACTTACCAAGCCTGAGCAACTGAATATCCTTATTTTATTCTTAAGAAGCTCTTCAAATACTTTCATGAATAATGCTGTCCTTTAAGACTGCCTTCATCTGCTCTATATCTCTTTCCCGATTATAAAAGGATATATCTACTCCTCGCAATCTCTTCCTTACTCACTTCCAGAGAGAATAACTGCATTTCTTATTTCATCTATTTCTTTTGTCTTAAACCATTCATACACCCTTCTTACTCCATCCTTTAGCTCAACTGAAGGTGAAAATCCAAGGATCTCCTTTGCCTTGCTTATGTCTGAAAAGTTCTTCTTTATCTCTCCCTTTCTTTCAGGAGCAAAGGAAATCCTTATGTTGTCGTTGAATAAACTTTTTACAAAATTTGCAAGATCAATTATCCTTGTCTCTTTTCCTGTTCCAAGATGAATCGGCTTTCCCCATATTTCCTTTTCACAGCCTAAGGCAAGCCATATTGCCTGGCATATGTCATCCACATAGATAAAGTCCCTTGTCTGATTCCCATCTCCATATATTGTAAGCTCCTTCTTTAGCATTGCATCCTTTATGAACTTTGCTACCACACTGCTTTTGTGAAGACTATAAGGTCCATATACATTTGAGAATCTAAATATCAGTGTTTTAAGGCCATATGAATGATAGAATGCTGAACAATATGCCTCACAGGAGAGCTTACTTGCTCCATATGGAGATGCTGGTCTTGGTATTTTGTTTTCATTTACTGGTGGATTGCTTTCTCCAATTGGTGCATTTGAGGATGCAAATATGAACTTTTCTACTCCATTTTCTAATGATGCCTTAAGTAGATTCAATGTTCCAATCACATTTATCTTGCAGTCAGTAAATGGATCCTCTATTGAAGGAATTACCCCAGATTGTGCAGCAAGATGAATTACTGAATCAACTCCTTTACATGCCCTAATGCATGTATCATAGTCACATATATCACCAACAATAAGATCTACTTTATCCAAAATGCCTGCTTCTTTCAGGTTTTCTGCCTTTCCTGTGCTAAGGTTATCAAGTATCCTTATTTTTAAGGATGGATCTTTTCTAAGAAGATAGCTTACAAGATTTACTCCAATAAAGCCACATCCGCCTGTGATCAGATATTTCATCTTCCTACTAGTGTCCTGTCATTCAAATAACTTTATTTAATTCCCTTCATGAGATACCAGAAGCCTGTTTAGCTTTTTGGATCTTTTTTAAGATTTCTTCCCCTTCGGCTCTCCATTTATAACGTTTAGGGCTAAGGTTTCTCTCTGCTAAGTAAGCTTCAATGTTTTGAACAAGCTGCCTTACGCTGTTGAAACTTCCGTCTCTTATAACATCGTTTGTAAGATCAGCAAAAAACCTTTCTACAAGATTCAACCATGAACTGCTTGTGGGTGTATAATGAATATGAAACCGTGGATGTCTATTAAGCCAATCTTTTACTTTCCTGTGTTTATGAGTGCAGTAATTGTCAACAATTAGATGTAGATCAAAATTTTTTGGAGTCTCTCTTTCAATCTGCTTTAGAAATCTCAAATACTCCACATGGGTATGTCTTTTCTCAGTACGAGATATGATCTTTCCGTCCAGGTAATTAAGTGCTGCAAATAGAGTAATGGTTCCATGTCGTATATAATCATGTGTCTTGGTTCTTATATGACCTATACCCAGGGGTAAACAGGGTTGTGTCCTCTCAAGTGCCTGACACTGACTCTTTTCATCACAGCATAGTACCAGTGCCTTATCTGGAGGATCCAGGTATAGCCCAATGATATCCCAAAACTTCTTTTCAAAATCCGGATCCTTTGAAATCTTAAAGGT
>JALVZP010000214.1 GCA_027037575.1 Desulfobacterales bacterium
ATAGAAAGGGTTGTAAGCAGGACGAATTATATTATGGGTCTTCCTGCAGATCAAAAGAAGCCAAAGCTTACCCAAAGATCGTGTGCTGGAGGCTCATGTTATACACTTGATCTTCCAGGTCCAACAAAGGACTAACTTATGAAAAAAGATCTTACAGAAGAGGACAAGGCTTATATTATAGAAAAGTTTGAACAGAAGGTGGCTCCAAAGCTTACTATGAAGATGTTAGGAAGGATTGGGGTCCTAAATTGTAGTTTTGCAGGGAAGGAATATGAAAACTGGAATATTCTCTTTAGAGCAAAAGGAGATGGTTTTGAAGTTATTGATTTTGAGTATGATGAAGAATCAAGGGGATTGGATCTAAAATGACAAAAGAAATCATTCAAATTCCAGTATGTCCATTTTGTGGCAAAGAGATAGAAAGGCCTGAAATCAAAGGAGATGATCCAGATATAGTTCTTGGAAAATGTGAGTGCGGTTCTGTATATGCATGTGATGAAAGTGGAAAAAATTTGGGAACTGCCTTTATAGAGGCATTAGTTTTGGCCTGTAATAAAAACTGGAATATGGCATGGGATCTTTCAGAAGATGAAGATTTTAAAACAGAAATAATAGAACATTATGATCGTGAATCCCACCTTGTAGTTCCAGGTGGAGTATTTGATAAAAGGCGTGTTATAGGCGCGTTATATTTTGTTAAGCTAAATAAACTCTTAGGTCCTAAGGATAAAAGATATACTGATTTCTCTGATAAAACCCTTTATGATACCCAACCCTCTTATTCCAATATTAGAACTCTTTCAAAGAAGAAAGTGGAAGAGCTAATCTCTTCCTATAACCTTAGACCTATAATAGACATGGCAGGAAAGGATAGAAAATTAATCCAGAACTTACAGAGACTTTTATACTCTGCAGATCCTCTAATCAGATTAAGGGCGGCAGAGGCACTTGGAAAGGTATGTGGCATAATAAGCAAGGATAATCCCCAGAAAGTAGCAAGACTTATTCAGACACTTTTATACTCTATAATAGACACAGCTGCATTTTCCATAGGTGCATTTGAGGCAGTAGCAGAAATTATTGTTAATGCTCCAGATCTTTATGAAAAATACATTCCTTACATCTGGCAGCTTCTTTCAGAGGAATCCAGAAGGCCAAAGGCTATTATGGCACTTGCAAGGATTTCGGAAGTAAGGCCTGAAATTTTAAGAAGAATGTCATTTTATCTGCTTAAATTTTTAAATGATAAGGATCCAGAAGTCAGAGGATATACAGTATTGCTTCTAAAAAGGCTTAATGCAACTGAACTGAAAGATGATATTGAAAAACTTAAAGGCGATATGAATGAAATTAGTTTATATGAAAATGGAGAAATAAAAAAGGTAACTATTAATCAACTTGTTTTGGACACTATCACTTCATTCCAAAAATAGGATTATATTTTTAATAAATAGCCATTCTTTTTTAACCAAGTTCTATGTTTTTCATAATCTGGCATAAGTATCTTCACCTTGTCCCAGAAAGATTTTAAGTGATTTTTCTCCTCAAGATGAACCAGCTCATGAACAACGACGTAATCTATAACAGGTAATGGAGCCATAATAAGACGCCAGGAAAAATTTAAGTTTCCTGTAGAAGAACAAGAACCCCATCTTTTTTCTGCCTTTGTAATATTAATCTTATTATATCTGAATCCCCTCTTTTTAGCATACCATTCTACTCTTTCAGAGATCTTTTCATATGCCCTTTTTCTATACCAGTTAATAAAGACTTCTTTTGCAATTGGAAGATATGCCTCTGAAAGGAAAAAGCCGTTTTTGAATACCAGTGGTTCTTTTTGTCCATTAACAAGGGTTAATCTATAATATTTCCCAAGGTAAAGAAAATTTTCACCATTTACAAAATTCTTTTGGACAAATTTAGGGTTTCTGGAAAGAATCTCATTTATTTTTCTTCTTATCCAATCCTTATGTTTATCAACAACATCCTTTATGGTCTCTTTACTTACATTAAATGGGGCCCTGATAATTAAGGTAGCATCATCGGTTATTTGCAAAGAGATTGTCTTCCTCCTTTTCGTTCTTATTATTTCTCCAATTTTAATTTCCATAAATAAAGCCTGTTAATAAAAAAATGGAGGCGGAGGGATTCGAACCCTCGTCCGGGAACCTTCCGCCCAGGCTTCTACATCCATAGCCTGGCTTCTTCTTTCGCTCCCCCAGACACGGCCAGGCTCGGTCTTAAGGGAGCTAACCTGTGTAGCTTTCATCTTACCAGCCCACAGGTGAAGCTGGTAAGATTAGCCTGCTCACCGACGTCCTTTAGCCCCGCAGGCAAAGGCTAAAGGACGCTGGCCGTCTTTTTATGCGGCCAGTGCTACTTCGTAGTAATCGTCGGCAGTT
>JALVZP010000215.1 GCA_027037575.1 Desulfobacterales bacterium
GGATGGCATAGAGGATCTACTTCATCATAGAGGATAGAGGAAGTTAGCCATCTTCCTCCCATATTCTTATATTTTTCTGGAACATCCTCTTCCCTAATACTTAAGCTATTCATATCAACCCTTAATAGCTTTGCCATATTCCTCCTCCTTATTTGACTTTATCTAAGTCCAGATGTTATATTCAAAAGCAAACTATTTCAAGTCCCTTCCCCTCCAAAGAATGATCAGGATAAAAGGAGCAAGGCAGAATAATCTCAAAAATATCAGTATAGATCTTCCAATTCATAAGATAATAGCAATAACTGGTGTAAGTGGATCAGGAAAATCCTCCTTTGCATTTGACACACTCTATGCAGAAGGACAGCGTCGCTACATAGAGACATTCTCTCCTTATGTTAGGCAATTTATGGAAAGGTTTGATGCACCAGATGTGGATTCAATAGAAAATATCCCTCCTGCAATTGCAATAGATAGGAAATTTCCTGTAAAGACATCCAGATCAACTGTTGGAACAATGAGTGAAATTACTGACTATGTAAGGCTTCTTTTTCCGAGGATAGCAACCCTATATTGTGAAAGATGTGGAAGAGAAGTAAGAAGGGAAACCCCTTTTCATGTCTGGAATGAGATAAAGGATAAAGAAGGAAAAAGGCTTATAATAGGCTTTCCAATAGAAGACCCATCTAAGGAAAAGATAAAAGAGCTTATCTCCTTAGGATTTACAAGGATATATAAGGATGGAGAGATATTGGATCTTACAGAGAAGGTCAAAGGAAAGATATATGTTGTTGTAGATAGGGTCAGGATATCTTCTGAAAAGAGGCAAAGAATTATTGATTCCATAGAGCAGGCATTCAGATTTGGTCAAGGAAAGATCTGCCTCTTCATAGATGAAGAGACCCTATTTTTTAGTAACAGACTTGAATGTAGCTACTGCAATATATCTTATAGGGATCCTTTCCCAAACCTCTTCTCATTTAATAATCCAATTGGTGCATGTGAGGAGTGTCGTGGTTTTGGAAAGATAATAGATATAGATCTTGATCTTGTAATTCCTGATAAAAACAAATCCCTTAAAGAAGGTGCAATAAGGCCTTGGGGAGATTGGAGGCAAAGAAGAGAGGAATTCTTAGATCTTATGCATTTCTGTAAAACACATAATATTCCAATAGATGTCCCATTTAAGGATCTATCTGAGGAGCAAAAGGATGCAATTATAAATGGAACAGAAGATTTTTATGGAATAAGGGGATTTTTTGAATGGCTTGAGACAAAAAGATACAAGATGCATGTAAGGGTATATCTTTCTAAGTACAGGGGATATATTACTTGTCCAAAATGCAATGGAACAAGATTTAAAAAAGAGCCTCTTCTCTATAAGATAAATGGCCTAAATATTGCCCAAATATATGCACTTAGCATAGATAAGGCAAAGGAATTTTTTGATTCAATTAAGATTCCACCTTATGATAAGGCATCACAGCTTATACTTAATGAGATAAAAAGCAGACTTTCTTATCTTCAAGAAGTAGGACTTGGATATCTTACCTTAGATAGGCAATCAAGAACACTTTCAAGTGGAGAGCTTCAAAGGCTTTCTCTTACATCTGCACTTGGTGCATCCTTAGTAGATTCCCTTTATATACTTGATGAGCCAAGTGTTGGTCTTCATGCAAGGGATACTGATAGGCTTTTAAGGATACTTAAGAGACTAAGGAATCAGAGAAATACTGTAATTGTTGTTGAACATGATCCTGATCTTATAAAGGGATCTGACATAATACTTGATCTTGGGCCAGGTGCAGGAGAAGATGGTGGAAGAATAGTATATTTTGGACCAGCAAATGAGATAAGAGATGGTCTTACTGCAGAGTATCTGAATGGAAAAAGAAAGATACCTATTCCTGAAAAAAGAAGGAATCCAAAGGGATATATCTATATAAAAGGTGCAAGGGAACATAATCTGAAGGGAATTGATGTAAAGATTCCTCTTGGCATCTTTGTATGTATTACTGGAGTAAGTGGATCTGGAAAATCTACCTTAGTGGAAGATGTCCTATATAAAGGGATAATGTGGCTTAAGGGAAAGAGCTTAGAAAAGCCAGGAAGCTTTGAAAAAATAGAAGGAATTGAAAATATCTCAGATGTAATACTTGTAGATCAGAGTCCTATTGGAAGAACTCCTCGAGGAAATATCCTTACTTATACTGGAGCAATGTCTGCTATAAGGAAGCTATTTGCATCTACAAAGGATGCAAAAGAAAAAGGACTTACTCCATCTCATTTTTCCTTTAATGTTCCTGGTGGAAGATGTGAGACATGCAAAGGTGAAGGATATGAGAAGGTAGAGATGCAGTTTTTATCTGATGTATTTGTAAGATGCCCTGACTGTGGAG
>JALVZP010000216.1 GCA_027037575.1 Desulfobacterales bacterium
CTTTTCCTATAGACCGCAAAAAATTATATCATATCCAAAAAAGGACCTGGCTTTTAAAAAGAAAAGAGAGGCAGTAGCAATAGGATCATCTACTGGAGGACCAAATGCATTAAAAGAGCTTATTTCCAGAATAAATCCCTCCATAAATGTCCCTATATTTATAGTCCAGCATATGCCACCTGTCTTTACAGCACAGCTTGCAGAAAGACTAAATAGGATTTCTCCATTAAGGGTAAAAGAGGCAGAAAATGGAGAAAGGGTTTATCAAAAGACAGTATATATTGCTCCTGGAGATTATCACATGGAGGTGAAAAAGGAGGAAGATTTTTTTATAAAGCTTCACAAAGGGCCACCAGAAAACAATTGCAGACCTTCTGTAGACGTCCTTTTTAGGTCAATGGCTCAATCATATGGGGAAAAAACTCTGGCTATTGTTCTTACAGGAATGGGAAGTGATGGATATGAAGGGGCAAAGCTTTTGAAAGAAAAAGGTGCTTATATAGTAGCTCAGGATGAGAAGACATCTATTGTATGGGGAATGCCACGTGCTATAGCAGAGGGAGGTCTTGCTGATAAGGTTGCTCCAATTGAAGAGATAGCTGATATAATATTAAAGAATGTAAAAAGATCGTGATATATGGTGAAAAAAGAGATACTGAATTTCTTTTCAGATTTCGCATTAAGGCATATTGGTTTAAATTTCAGTAAAGATAAAGCCTATTTGATTCAAAGTCGATTGGATGAGCTTTCAAAGGAGTTGGGAATAAGTATAGAAGAACTGTATCATGACTCCAGAAACAGGCTAACAAATGAACTATTAAATAAGATCATAGATGTATTAACTACAAATGAGACATATTTCTTCAGAGATAAGATCCAATTTGATGTATTAAGGAAATACATCCTTCCTGAACTAATCAAGAAGAATGAATCAGAAAAAAGACTAAGAATATGGAGTTGTGCCTGCTCTACTGGGCAGGAACCATATAGTATAGCAATGCTAATAGATGAATATTTTCCTCAGCTAAGGGAATGGAATCTGGAGATTATAGGAAGTGATGTGTCCAAGAAGGTAATAGAGTACGCAAAAGAGGGATCATTTTCCCAGGTTGAGGTAAATAGAGGACTTCCTGCACGTTTTCTTGCAAGATATTTTAAGCAAAAGGGAAACAGATGGTTAATTGATAAAAAGATCAGGGATATGGTGAGATTTATGCAAATAAATCTAAAAGATGATTTTTCCTACTTGGGAAAATTTGACATCATATTTTGCAGATACGTAATTATATACTTTCCAGAACATGTAAAGATAAATATACTGAATCGCTTAGAGGAGAGATTAAACAAAGGATCTTACCTGTTTTTTGGTGGATCTGAGATCCCTCCTCCTTTTGGGAAAAATATAAAAAGGAAGAATTTAGCTGGCTGCCTTGTCTACTTCGTGCCTTAGATTTTCTCTTTCATTGCTATAAACAAGATTGGCTAAATAAGCTACCATCCTTGTATGAGTGACTATTCCCATTATTCTGTTATTCTTGCAGACAGGAATATAGGGACTGTTTTGGCTGAGATAATGATTAATTACCCCTTCTAAAGGGGCATCATAGGGTATTGGTTTAATATCTTTTTCTAAAAACCATTCCACCTGAAAATTCTTTGTAGCAAGATCCTGTTCCCTGCAATATTCCTTAAATGGCTCTTCTAAAAATGGACTTAATCCTCTTCTTATGTCTGCCATTGTTAGTAATCCTATAAATCTTAATCCATCCACTACTACAATGAAGTCTGCATTATAACTTTTCATCTTATTCAATGCATTCCAGAGAGTAGTTCCAAGCTGTGCAACTGGAAAATCTTCTTCCATTATTTCATCTAAAAAGGAATTAAGGCCAATATTAGAGGACTTGCTTTTTTGAAAAGAAGGGAAATTGATCAGGTTCTTAGATTTGTCTTTTTCTAATGTTTTATCTCTTTCTATCTCTTTTCCCTTTTCTTCATTCTTCTTAAGAAAATCTTCTTCCTCCTCCTCTTCTTCATCATCTTCACTAATGTTTTTTATTATGTAGCTTGAAAGCTCATTTGAAAAAATTATTGCCATGGAAAATGTTACAGGACCTGCTAACTTTACATTGGCAATATAGGTTATGTATTTTTCTTCAGGGGATAAGAAAGAAAGATCATTCTCATTCAGTATAAAATTATCAGACATTATTAGATGAATATTTTTTTCAACCTTTTCTGAAAGCACATCATTTAAATTTCCTACAAGCATATTAAATATCTCTTTCTGGGCATCCAATATTGATTCATTTACCTCTCCATTTTTTACAAGAGAATCTATATTGCTTTGTGGAAGGAGAAGAAGCTTCCCGCTTAGAAATATTCCACCTGTCTTTTCTATCAGGATAAAAAGTCCTTTTTCTGAAATATTCTCTACCTTTGCTTTACAGCAAAATGCATTATTCCATAATACCTCTTTTATTTCTTCTACTCCTCCATCTGGACCCTTTTTAAAACTAAGAACAGCATCTGTCTGAACAAGCTCTTTAAGAAGCTCTTTTATCTTTTTAAAAAGAGGTCTTAGTATTGGACCTAATTTATCTGCCTTCATGATTACTTACCTTAATGCCTTTGTTAAGGTCAAATTTAAAGACTCTGGTGTAAAGGGTTTTCTGACAAATCCATTTACACCCAGCTCTTGGGCTTTTTTAACTACATTTTCTGCTCCTTCAGTTGTAATCATCACTACTGGAACATCCTTTGTCTTCTCCTCTGATCTTAATGCCTCTAAAAATTCCAGGCCATTCATCTCAGGCATGTTTATATCTGTCAGGATCATATCCACCTCATTTGAGGAAAGCACCTGAAGTGCTTCTTTTCCATTTCCAGCCTCCAAGAATTCATCTACTTTAAATCCTGACTGTCTGATCCCTCTCATTATTATCTTTCTCATGGTGCTTGAATCATCCACAATAAGCAATCTCATCTTTAAAACCTCCTTTTTATTTTTCTTCAAATGTGCTTAGCAAATAAAATTCTTCATCTTCTTTGATCTTAAATTGAAAAAGTATTGGTAATCCCTTATTAGAAAAGGAGATTATATGATCTTTTCCTGTTATCACACTTGGAAGGGAAAGTCTGAATATGTTGCCTATCCTATTGTTAAGTTCTCCTGCAATCATATTTGTTATTTCTCCAATTCCATCTTTTAAATCTTCTTCTGTAATTTCCTCCTCTTTTAAGGAAAGCATATTTGATACAGCCTTTCTCCCTACTTTATCTGGAAAGCTTATAGCAATAGATCCCTTTACACTATCATTAGAAAGACCTATTATCCCTGTTACATCAGCTTTTGTCTTGTCTTCCCTGGATATACCCCTATTTTCTACATCCATACCAGCCATCATACTAAATACATTCTTTGTAGCCTCTATAACACTCTCTATAAAAGCTGTTTCTTTTATAGGGCTATCCATCTTTAATTCCCCTTTTTTTTGTTATATATTCGTCTCCATTTAATAA
This sequence comes from Desulfobacterales bacterium, assembly GCA_027037575.1. Lineage (GTDB taxonomy): Bacteria > Desulfobacterota > DSM-4660 > Desulfatiglandales > JALVZP01 > JALVZP01. Next base: position 3,523 of record JALVZP010000216.1, read on the forward strand.
ACTGTTCGTTAACTTTAACTTTTTGGGAAAATAAAATTACTTATTCAGTAAATCAGGTATGATGTTTAAAAGGATATCTACTATCTGAGGATCAAATTGGGATCCTTTATTTCTCTGAAGCTCTTTAACAGCAGAGTTTAGTGAAAGGGCGTCTCTATAAGGTCTTTTTGAAAGCATTGCATCAAATGCATCTGCCACAGCTATTATCCTTGCCATAACAGGTATTTCTTCTCCTTTTAGTCCATCAGGATAACCGCGTCCATCATATCGCTCATGATGATGCCTTATTGCAGGAACTACTTCCTCAAATTGCCTTATTGAAGATAATATCTCTGCTCCGATTTCAGGATGCCTCTTTACTATTTCATATTCCTCTTTTGTAAGCTTACCAGGTTTATCAAGTATTGATTCAGGGATGCCTATCTTCCCTATATCATGAAGAAGGGCTGCAACCTCAAGTCTTCTCAATTGATCTCTTGAAAGGCCAAGCTCTCTCCCAATCAGAATGGCATATTTTGTAACCCTTTCTGAATGTCCTCTTGTCCAGGGGCTCTTTGCATCGATTATCTTAGAAAATGCCCTTAAAGTCCCTATAAAAAGCTCTTCAAATTCATTCAGTAAATTTGCATTTTCAAGTGCTACCCCTACCTGATTTGAGAGTGTCTCTAAAAGGGAAATATCCTTAGATGTAAAAGCAGCAGATCTTTTTGATTCTAAGGAGAGTATTCCTATAATTCTTCCCCTCGCCTTTAATGGAATCCTGATTATGGAATGAAATCCTTCTTTCAGCATCTTTTTTTCAAAAGCAGGAAGTTCCTCTAAATCTGAAAGCTCTGATATATACTGGAATCTTCCAGTTTCTATCACTTCATTTGCAATAGTATCTTCAAGTGGTATGGCAGTGTCCCTTTTTAATACACGCCTTCTTCCAAATCCTGCTTTAAAGATAAGTGCCTTTTTTTCTTTGTCTAAAATAGTTATTGCACAGCTATTACAATCTATTAGCCTGGTTACCATAGCAGCAACTATTTCAAGTATTGTTTGCTGGTTAAGGCTGGAAAGTATTGCCTTATCTATCTCATGTATCGTTTCTATGGCCTTTATACTGTGAGAGAGCTCTATTGATTTATTTACCAGCCTTCTATAGAGATTCACATTTTGTAAGACTTCAGTTCCAATATAGGCTATTCCTTCTATTATCTTCTTTTCTATTTCTGAAAGATCCTTTTCCTTTCTATAAAGCACTATCAAAAGACCACGAATCTCTTTTCGGACAATCAAAGGAATAAGGATTGCTTTCTTTATTCTCCTAATCCATCTGAGTTTCTTTTTGGTCCTAAGAAATGAATAATCTAAGATTGTTGGTTTTTTTTCTTTGAGCAATTTCTTAATAATAGAGTCCTTGTGTGTTAACCTCTCTGAAACAAAGTATGGGATAAGATCAGAATCTAATCCAACTGTCTCTATTGGCCTGAAATACTTTTTTTCATAAAGATAAAACAGGCATATGTCTCCTTGTAATAGATCCAAGATAGATAATCCAACCTCTCTTGCAAAAGATTCTAAATCCTTAACCCTGGTAGAGGCTCTAATAAGTCTAAGGAGATCTTGAATAATCTTTTGTAATCTTTCTTCTTCCAATTTAAGATGGGTAATATCCTGAAGAAGTACAAAATGAACAGATTTATTTATCCACTTTCCTTCCACAAATTTTATTCTTAAATATTTAACCTCTCCTGTATCTAAAATAAGCCTTATATCAGATGGCTTATCACCTATTTCCGTTAATTCAAATTTTTTTCCTATAAGATCCTCTTTTTTCTTACCAAGAAGCCTTTCAGCAGAAGAATTTACAAATAATATATTCTTTTTGCCATCTATTACTACAACTCCATCAGTGGTCTTTTCTAAACAGGAGATCATAGATCTTTCTTCTTTCTGGTAATTTACCATTATAATTTTTTCAAGTTTTATCTTATTTGGTTAAATTGCATTTGGCTTTTTACTTTTATACCCAGGGAAAATCGCTTGTCAATTTTTTTCTCGTTTCAGCATGCAATGCTTTACATTAAAAGGAATATGTAGTAATAATCTAACCAAAAAAGAGGTGATTTCTGAGATGCTTACAGAAGAGAAAAAGGAAAAGTTTAGGAAGATCCTTTTAGACAGATTAAATGAACTTTTAAAAGAGGCAACCAAGACTATGAGTGAGATGTCCAGTGATACAGAGAATTTTCCAGATCCTACTGATAGGGCAGCCCTTGAGTCGGACAGGAATTTTGAACTAAGGATAAGGGATAGGGAGAGAAAGCTTATAAAGAAGATAAAGGATGCACTTCAAAGGATTGAAGATGGCACATATGGAATATGTGAGCAGTGTGGGGAAGAGATATCAGAAGAAAGGCTTATGGCAAGGCCTGTAACTACATTATGTATAAAGTGTAAGGAAAAGCAAGAGAAAGAGGAAAAATTAAGGGGAGAATAAAAAATAATTTTTTCAAAAAATCAAAGATAATGGCCGGTAAAAAGCCGGCTTTTTTATTATGGAAAAGAAGAGGCCAACCCAGATAATAACTACGCATGTGAATGCAGACTTTGATGCTCTTTCCTCCATGCTTGCTGCTAAAAAGATATATCCAGATGCAGAGATTGTATTTCCTGGATCACAGGAAAAGGGAATAAGAAATTTCCTGCTTCATTCTGCTTCTTATGTATTTAATTTTTCAAGGATGAAAGAGATAGAATTAGATAATCTTAAAAGACTCATTATTGTGGATACAAGGCAAAAGAGCAGGATAGGAAGATTTGTGGAAGTATTAGAAAAAAAAGATGTAGAGATCTATATATATGATCATCATCCTCCATCAGAGGATGATATAAAGGGAGATCTGGAAGTAATAAAGATGGTTGGAGCGAATACTACCATTATGGTTCAGATATTAAGAGAGAAAGGAATAAAGATAACCCCTGATGAAGCAACTATCATGTGTCTTGGAATACATGAAGATACTGGCTCTTTTACATTTTCTTCCACAACTCCAGAGGACTATGAAGCTGCTGCCTGGCTTGCATCTCAAGGAGCAGATCATAATCTTATCTCAAGTATGCTGACAAGGGAATTCACAGCAGATCAGATCTCACTCCTGAATGAACTTATCCAGTCTGCAAAAAGATATAGTATAGATGGGATAGATGTCCTTATCTGTAGATTAATAAGAGATGAATATATAGGGGACTTTGCTGTCCTTGTCCATAAGCTTATGGATATAGAAGATATGGATGTTATATTCGCATTGGCTCAGATGGGAGACAGAATCTATGTGGTCGCAAGAAGCAGGACAGATTCTGTAAACACATTGGAAATAATAAAGAGATTTGGTGGGGGAGGCCATCCATTTGCATCCTCTGCGAGCATAAAAGGTCTTACTATAAATCAGGTGGAAGATTTACTTATCCAGGCACTAAGAGAGCAGATAGAGGCAAAGATAAAGAAGGCAAAGGATATAATGTCCTTTCCTGTTATAACCATCTCCTCTGATGAGACTCTTAAGAAGGCAGAAGAGCTGATGAATAAATTTAATATAAATGTCCTCCTTGTCATGGAAAAGGGAAAGCTTCTTGGATATATAACAAGGCAGGTTGTAGATAAGGCAAGATTCTTCCACTTAGAGGATAGAAAAGTAAAGGAATATACAAATATAGAATTTCCCACAGTTGATCCTGACGCATCTGTAAGAGAGGTCCAGGAGATCATATTGAGGGACAGGGTAAGGGTCCTGCCAGTTGTAAAGGATGGAAAGGTATTAGGCGTTATTACCAGGACAGACATCATGAATCTATTCTTTGAGGAACCTCATCTATATCCCTTGGTAAAAGAAAGGGAGTATGCACTTCAAAAGGATATGAGGAAGATACTTGGAGAAAGGCTATCAGGGGATATACTTGGTCTTTTAAAAGAGTTTGGAAGGATTGCAGATCTTCTTGGATATAATGCATATCTTGTGGGTGGATTCGTAAGGGATCTTATCTTAAATAGGGAAAATCTGGATATTGATATTGTTATAGAAGGAGATGGATTAAGGTTTGCAAAGGAGTTTTCTAAGAAACATAAAGTGAAGGTAAATGTTCATAAGAGATTTAGGACAGCATATCTCATATTTCCTGATGGGTTTAAGATAGATGTTGCAACTGCAAGGATGGAATATTATGAATCGCCAGGTGCAATGCCTGTTGTAAAGAAAAGCTCTTTAAAGATGGACCTCTATAGAAGAGACTTTACCATAAATACACTTGCCATAAAGCTGAATGAAAAGGAATTCGGAACGCTTATAGACTACTTTAATGGGATGAGGGATATAAAGGACAAAGTAATAAGGGTCCTTCACA
>JALVZP010000217.1 GCA_027037575.1 Desulfobacterales bacterium
ACTCTTGTCCCTTTTGCTGGATAAAGATTCGTGTAGGCATATATGTCATGCATATTTCTCCAGGAAAAGAAATCCATCAATCCATATTTTCCATGTGTGCAGCCATATAGATCTTCAAATGTATGATATGAATGATCATTTGGATTGCCATCTCCACTTGCAAAGTTATACTGGATTGCTGTCCTTATCCTAAATGGCTTTAAGAATGTGTATCCTAAATCTAAGTAGAATGCCCATGCATGTCTTTCAAGTTTTTCTCCTCCTATGTGTTTTCTTCCAAACTGAAGGGAAAGATTCATATCATAGTCAAATGAACCCCTTTTCCCATAAAGCCTTATTCCTGGTGTATAAGAATCATCCTCCTTTCCTTTTTTACTTCCATCCCTATCATCATAGAGCATGTATAGGTCTAAGTTTCCAAATGGAAGCCTCTTTATTGTAAACCATACTCCATAAAGATCTGCTGGCTTTCCAAACCAGTCATCATTAAATGCAGTTGCTTCATCAAGCTGCCTTAAGACCAGATTTAAGTAAAATAGATCACACCTTATATCTTCTGTATTAAACCTTACTCCTGCTCCATCAAATATTATTGGCTTATTTGTCCATCCATAGGAATGTCCTATAAGCCTTTGATTAAGATATGCAATCTCTCTTCTTCCTGCCCAAACTGAGAGAAAATCCTTTCTAAAATAGATATATGCTTGATGAATATCTGTCCCATGATCATAGGTATAGGGAAAAAGATAGGGATGTGGTTCATCACTGTCTATTGTCTTTAAAAGGGTAATATGAAAGTAAAGATTTTCCCTTGGATATATCCTAAGGCTTAGTCTTTGCCTTGATGACATCCCGTGATCCTTAATACATCTTCCATTCTCTGTGTAATAATCACTTCTTGTCTCAAACCTTACATAGAAGTCTCCTCCAAATCTGAGCTTTCCATTAAAAAGACTCAGACTCATCTTGTCAGATGAGTAGGCAGGAAAATTAAAGATTAATATGAAAAGGCAGATAAGAAGCTTTCTCATTTCCAGACCTCCCCAAATAACTATAATAAAAGTGCAAAAAATTTTTCGATCTTTCAAATTGATTTTTTCGATAAAAATAGACAAAAAAATAATATTTTTCGATTAAAATAGGCTAAGCTGTTCAGGGTATTTTCTGTCTTCTCTATAAGATAGGCAAAAAGAAGATTTTATATCTGGATTTTTACAATGGCATATTGTAGCATCAATTCCAAGGGATTTTGCAATAGATCTTATCCTCTCATAACCCCTTCTCCTCAATTCTAATGGCAAGAGCTTGCTTAAAGTAGATGTTCCTACTTTTTGCCATGGCCTATTAAAATAGCATGTCTCAAGCAACTTCATTATCTTTGGATCAAGCTCTTTCTTAAGGTTATCTATTATCAAAGGCCTTATATGTAAATAGCTCATTGTTACCCTTTTTACCCCAAGTTCTTTTAGAGCAGAAAGCAACTCCTTTATATTCTCTTCCGTATCTGTGAGAAATGGGACTATTGGATCAATCCTGACATCAGGTATTATCCCGATACTAACAAGCCTTTCTATATTCTCTAATCTTTTTTCCGGTAGAGGAGAAAATGGTTCAAATTTGGATGAATATTCCTTACTTAAGGATACCAGCCCTATCTGTGCTCTAACAAGGTGTTTCTTCTTAGAAAAGAGTGAGATGAAGCTATCAGGGATATATCCCTTTGTAAGAAAGGAGATATGAATTCCCCACTTAAGTAGCTCTTCCATACATCTATAAGTAACTTTCAATATCTCTGGATGTGGCTGGAAGCAATCACTTGAGGTGTTAAATATTACAATATCAGGAATCTTCCTCTTTCTTCTCAGCTCTCTTCTTATAAGATCTGGAAGATTTGAATAAAGTTCTACAATTCCTTTTGGTGGAGCATTTGGATATCCCCTTGCATAGCAATATACACAATAGTGCATGCATCCATTTGTTACATTTATCGCATGGAAACCACTGAGACAGCCAAAATTACATTTTTTTAAGGCAGGAGATTTCTTTTCTTTTTGAACTATTGTAGCATTCATATCAAAGTTATATGATATAGAAAAAGACATGGGCAAACAAGAGATGAAGAAGTTTATTCTTTTGATTTTTATCCTTCTTTCTGGATGCTACCCAGTGGTAGAAACTTCCTTAAATAACTATCTCCAGAATCCGGAAGCTTATAAGGAGAAGAAGGTGATAATTGTTGCATCTATCAAGGATGTATGTAAAAATTCAGATCCTCTGATTGGGAAGGAGATAAAATTAGAAGGTTTTGTAAAGTATATAGGATTCAGATGCTATCCTTACTGGAACTTTATCCTTATGGATAAGGAAGGAAATTCCATAAA
>JALVZP010000218.1 GCA_027037575.1 Desulfobacterales bacterium
GGCAGCATCTGTCCTCCATGAAGCTGGCGCAAAAAATGTTGTTATTACTGGTTTGAAGATGAGGGACAGGATATTTGATCTCATATATGATGGAAGGAAGACAGATGTTATTGAAGACGAGGTTATTACTTCCAAGAATTCACATGGAAGTGGCTGCATCTATTCTACATCCCTTTCCATATTCTTGGAAAGGGGCCTTTCCTTAAAGGAGGCAGCAAGGCTTTCCCATCAGTTTACAAAGGATGCAATAAAAAGGGGATATCCCTTGGGAAGGGGATCAGGCCCTGCTTTTCCTTAAATTTTTCATTCTTTCTATGAGGGACTTTACATGCTCCTTAGATCTATTTAATGCCTCTTTCTCTTCCTCATTAAGTTCAAACTCGATAATCTCTTCAACTCCACCCTTTCCAAGCTTTACAGGAACACCTAAGAATACCCCTTTTATTCCATATTCTCCATCCAAAAAGACAGAACATGGAAGTATCTTTTTCTTGTCCTTTAGGATTGCCTCAATCATCTCTACTGTTGCAGCAGAAGGCGCATAGAATGCGCTTGTCTTAAGAAGAGATACTATCTCTGCTCCTCCGTCCCTTGTTCTCTGAATAAGCCTATCTATCTTCTCCTTCTCCATAAGCTGTGTTATTGGAACACCACAAACAGTCGTATATCTTGGAAGTGGGACCATGGTATCTCCATGTCCTCCAAGAACTATGGCATTTATGTTTTCTATTGACACATTTAGCTCCTCTGAGATAAAGGTCGAAAATCTTATTGAATCAAGAATGCCTGCCATGCCTATTACCCTTTCCCTTGGAAAGCCGCTTACTTCGTATGCAAGGTGGCACATTGCATCTAAGGGATTGCTTACAATGATGAGGATTGAATTAGGGGAAAATCTTACTACCTCCTTTACTACTCCTTCTACTATCTCCATATTCTTTGCCAAAAGGTCATCCCTACTCATCCCAGGCTTCCTTGTTATTCCTGCAGTAATTACCACTATGTCACTCCCCTCTGATCCTGAATAATCAGATGTGTAGCCTTTTATATCCACATCATGACCACCTATCTTTCCAGACTCCTTTATATCCAACGCCTTTCCCTCTGCAATCCCCTCAACCACATCTGTAAGGACTATGTCTGAAAGCTCCTTTTCAAATAGCCTCATTGCAATAGTAGCACCCACATTTCCTGCACCTATTATTGTTACCTTTTTATCCATCCCTCTCCTCCTTTAGACTTCCTATTATCTCATTTATATCCTCTATCCCTTTCTCTTCACAATAGGCCCTTATTCCATCTATTATCTCAGCACATATGGCTGGATCAATCAGATTTGCTGTTCCTACCTGGACTGCCCTTGCTCCAACAATGAGAAACTCCATTGCATCCCTATAATCCATTATCCCTCCGCCACCAATTATAGGTATGCTTACACTTTTTACTACACTATATGTCATATAGAGTGCAATAGGCTTTATTGCAGGTCCTGAAAGTCCTCCATATATGTTTCCCAAAACAGGCCTTCTTGTCTCTATATCGACTGCCATCCCAGTAATTGTATTTATAAGGGATATGGCATTTGCCCCTGCCTTTTCAACCGCCTTTGAAATAGCAGAAATATCACTTACATTCGGACTCAGCTTTACTATAACGGGCTTATCAGATGAATTCAGGACGACCTCTGTTATCTTTGAGGAAAGATAAGGATCCTTTCCAAATATCATCCCACCTTTTTCTACATTTGGGCAGGATATGTTTATCTCAATAGCAGAAATCTCCTTTACTCCCCTAAGCCTTTTTGCAACCTCCCTGTATTCATCTATGCTCTCTCCAAATATGTTTACGATTATTGCTGTATCTAAGGAGCTTATCTTTGGAAGCTTCTCCTCCAAGAATCTATCTATTCCAATATTTTCAAGCCCAATGGAATTTAGCATTCCACAAGGGGTTTCACATGTCCTTGGAGGAGGATTCCCCTTTCTTGGCCTTATAGAAAGACCCTTTGTTACAAATCCACCGAGGATGGATGGATCTACAAAATCCCTTACCTCATCTCCATATCCAAATGTCCCAGATGCAGCAATAACAGGATTCTTTAATCTCAAAAATCCGAGATCTACCTCTAAGTTTGCCATATTACCTCTGCTATATGATATGCCCTGATTCCCCTTTTATATCTTTTTGATGCACTATTAAAGTTCATCTTACAAAAGGGACACATCGTAACGATATCCCTATCTTCTGCCCTTTTAAGAACACTATCTCCTATCTCTAAGGCAAGCCCCATGTCATACGCCCTCACGCCTCCTCCTGCGCCACAGCAAAGAGACATCTTCCTGTTCTGATCAAATTCTCTAAATGGAATCCCCAAT
>JALVZP010000219.1 GCA_027037575.1 Desulfobacterales bacterium
AAATAGATCTTCAATACTCGAAATATTTTTTATCTTCCTTAGAAGTTCTTCTAAACTAAAATCGAAATTTACCATATTGCTTGTCCTTATAAAATAGTAAATAAGCCTTGAATCTAATTTATCCTCCTTTTCCAAAAACTCTTTTAGATAAGACCTTAAAAGCTCATCCTTTGATGGATCATATCCAAAGGCCTCCTCTGTTATATGAGAGAAGACCTTTAAAATACTTAGTGCATAATACGTATCCTGCATGCTTGGGGGAACACTTGGAGCTGAGCCAAACCCCCCTCTTTTATATCTTCTCTTTAAGACAAAATTCACTACTGCCTCTGGATCAATTTTATACTTCTTTAGGCAGTTTAGATTCAATCTGCTCGATCCTTTTTCTCGCTTCTTGTATCTTGTTGAGACGATCGAGGATCTCTCTTTTTGCATTTTCCACCTCTTCAGCACTCTTTTTTCTTAGTTCCATTGCCTTATCTATTGCCTGAACAATATTTTTTTCTGTTGCCTCAATCTTCTTATTCAGCTCCCATCTAAAGTCCATAAAACTCCTTCTTATCCTGTCCATAAAGTCCCATCTTACACGGCCACAAGTCTTATCTACCTTTTCTGGGATCTTTTTCTTTAGATCCCTCAGTGCAAAGCTCTTAGAAAATCTTGCAGGAAGAAACTTCTTTGAAAAGAAGTCAAATGCAGAATCCACTCCAAAAAACTTTGGTGGTTCTCCAAGCATGTAGTAAAATGAGCTATCTTTTTCTATCTCCTCCTCTGTCTTTACCCTTTCTATCTTTATATCAAATAGATCTTCTGAAAGATCCAATATGGCATCTATTATCTCATTTGTCCTCTGAGAAAACCTCTTAGAAACACGGGCATATTCCTCATTTAGCCTCTCTTCCTCCTTCATTATCCATTCATCAAATATCCTTATAATCTCTTTATCTATAGCCTCTTCTATTGCCTTTGTATATCTGGATATATCTTTCTCCTTAACCTCTTCTGCAACCCTATCTGCATATTCCAGAAGTCTTGGTATCTCTTTTTCTTTTAGCCTGAGAAGATCTCTATCAAGTATATCTATAACCCTCTTTATCTCTCCTTCAAAATAATAGTAAGTGTCTTCTTTGTCCTGCCTTATCTCCTGCATCTTCTCATTAAACTTCCTTATCTTGTCCTCTAAGAGCTCAAGTGGAGAGGATACTGCCTTTTCTTCTAACCTCAATGCCATCTCCTTTTCAGAAAGTATCCTCTTTAAAGAATCCAGTGCCTTTTTTAGGACAATATGTCCTTTTGCATTTAAGAGAAATTCACTTAGAACTTTGTTAAATTCCTCCAATCTACTCTTCTTTAACATTTCCTTATCCTGATTTATCTTCCCAAGCAATGCCATCTTTGCAGAGATTGGATAAATAGTAATGTTGTCTATACCAAGCTCCTTTTCAATAGTTTGCTTAGTAAAAGATAAAGAGGTATTAAGTTCATCTTCAGAAAGGTAGTCTATCTTATTTAGCAAAAAGAATATCTTATCCACATACTTCATTACATCCTTCAAGAATGCTATCTCTGATTGGCTTATAGGAGGATCTGCTGAGACAAGGAATATGCCAGCATCTATTTTTGGAAGATACTTGTATGTCATCTCAGTGTTATTTTCGAATATTGATCCAACTCCTGGCGTATCAATAAGGCATATCCCATCCTTCAGATATTCAGATGGATAAAGTATCTCTACCTCCTTCACATTCTTCTCATTTCTTGGATTTCCTTCCTCTGTTACCCATTCCTTTAGTTCATCCCTCCTTATATCCTTTACTGTTCCATCATTTAGATGGACCTTTATCTGTTCCTTTTCTCCATATTTCAAGATAGTAATAATAGAAGTAAGGGGAATTACTGAAGTGGGAAGGATTGTATCTCCTATAATGCTATTTATAAACGTGGACTTCCCTCTCTTAAATTGACCAAGAACAACAAAGTGGAAACGATTTTCCAAGAGCTTTTTTTCTATTTCATCCAAAGATGATACTGTTTCTTTTTCCTGAATAGAGGAAAAAAATCCTTTTAAATCTTTTATTTCACCTATAATGGCATTGCTAATCTCCTTATAGTTTTCTAACATGCCTCTCACCCCCAAAAAAAATACCCTACAGGAAATCTCCTGAAGGGTAGGAGTCATCAGCCCTTTTCAGGGGCGGTTAAAAGGCGGACCCCATCGCCTTTTGGCGAAATTAAAGCAAAATTTCCGGATTATGTCAATTTCTCCTGGGCTCTTTTTCAAAGTGTGTGGAAACAACTTTCAAGTGATAAGAACCCCAGTATCATCTTTCTACAATACACCTCCATATTTTTTAAGCCAAA
>JALVZP010000220.1 GCA_027037575.1 Desulfobacterales bacterium
TTAGAAAGCTCAGTCCTATTGTAATTAGAAAGACAAAGAAGGCAATAATGATGGGACTTATGGAGAACTTTGAAGATTCATTGAAGATTATTGAGGGAATATACTTGGATGAGCTTATGAAGACAGAAGATGCAGAAGAAGGACTTAAGTCTTTCTTAGAAAAAAGAAAGCCTGTATGGAAGAATAAGTAATAGACATGAGGCCACTCTAAGTGGCCTTCTCTCTTAATTCCTGCAATACCTCTTTTATCTTTGAAAGATCGGAAGGTAAATTGATCTTTGCATTTATCTTCAGTTTATCTGGGGACAAGAATCTAAATATCCTTGGTTTCTCCAAAATCAGTTCTTTAAGCCTTTCCGGATTCACATATCCATTGTAAAGAAAAGTAAGGACTATTCCATCTGATCCCACATCCAATCTCTTTACTCCTATCTTCTTCAATATTATCCTTACACCCATTATCTCAAAAAGATTTCTTACCTCATCTGGCATATCCCCAAATCTATCTAACAGCTCTTCCTTTATTTTTAAAAGAGATCCCTCTTCGGAAAGCATTGAAAGCCTTCTATATATATTAAGCCTTATGTCAGCATCCATTATGTATTTTTCAGGAATATATGCTGGAACATCTATATTTATCTCTGGATTTATCTCCTCATGCCATTCTTCACCCTTAAGTTCTGCTATTGTCTGTTCTATAAGCTTTACATAGAGCTCATATCCTATCTCTGAGATATGACCTGACTGTGCATATCCCAATATGTTTCCTCCACCTCTTATCCTAAGATCATGCATTGCAAGCTGAAGTCCTGCACCAAGTCTTGAAAAGTCCATAAGTGCTTTCAGCCTCTTCTCTCCATCAGGTGTAATAGAGGATGGGTCAGATATAAGGAGATATGCATATGCCCTTTCCTTAGATCTTCCTACCCTTCCCCTTAGCTGATATATCTGGGAAAGTCCCATCTTTTCAACACCATCTATTATGATCGTATTTACAGATGGTATATCCAAACCAGACTCTATTATGCTTGTGCAGACAAGAACATCTATTTCTCTGTTTAGAAATGAAAGCATAGTCTTTTCTAAATCCTCCTCCTTCATCTGACCATGAGCAACTTCAATCCTTGCTTCTGGAACAAGCTCCTTTACTATTTCTGCCCTCTCGTATATAGTCTGGACCCTATTATGAACAAAAAATACTTGACCTCCTCTTTCCAGCTCAAATCTGATTGCCTTTTTTATAAGATCTTCATCATAGTAAGAAATATGTGTTTTTATAGAAAGCCTATCTTTTGGTGGAGTCTCTATAATGCTTATATCTCTTACTCCAAGGAGAGCCATATGAAGTGTTCTTGGAATTGGGGTTGCAGCCAAGGATAGCACATCTATTGTAGCCCTATATCTTTTTAATTGCTCTTTTTGCCTTACACCGAATTTTTGTTCTTCATCTATTATCAAGAGACCAAGATCTGAAAATTTTATGTCTTTCTGAAGTATCCTGTGTGTTCCTATGATTACATCCACTTTTCCAGATCTTGTTTCAGCAATAATCCTCTTCTGTTCTGATCTGCTCTTAAATCTGCTTAGCATCTCAACCCTTATACTGTATGGCTCCATCCTCTTTTTGAATGTCCTATAGTGCTGTTCTGCCAAAAGAGTAGTAGGAACAACAACTGCCACCTGCTTCCCATCCATTACTGCCTTGAAAGCAGCCCTGATTGCAACCTCTGTCTTTCCAAATCCAACATCTCCACATATAAGCCTATCCATTGGCCTTTCTGATGTCATATCCCTTATTACATCCTCTATTGCCTTTATCTGGTCAGGTGTCTCTTCGTGTTCAAATGTTGCCTCAAATTCCCTGAAGATGTGATCAGGTGGGGAGAATGCAAATCCCTTCCTTGATTGCCGTATTGCATAGAGTTCTACAAGCTGTTTTGCAATCTTTCTTATAGAGCTCTTTGCCCTCTTCTTTGCTATATCCCAGCTTCTTCCACCAAGCTGATCCAGCTTTGGCTCTTTATCATCAACTCCAATATATTTCTGCAATATGCTTACTCTATCTGCAGGTATATATAATTTTGAATTTCCTGCATACTCTATAACAACATACTCATTTATCCTGTTGTTTACCTCCACTTTTTTAAGTCCCATATATCTCCCTATGCCATGCTCCTCATGAACAACCAGATCCCCAACCCTGAATTGTCCAATATCTGTCAGCTTTATCAGCTTGCTTCTCTTTTTGTCTTCAGGTACTTCCTTTTTCTTACCAAATATCTCATCCTCACTTATTACACAAAGGCCTATATCCTGCCATAAAAATCCATCTGGTATGTTTCCTTTACAGATAT
>JALVZP010000221.1 GCA_027037575.1 Desulfobacterales bacterium
AAAAAAAAAAAAAGTAAAAGAAGAAGAATTAAAGAAGCAGGAGGAAGAAGTCAAAGAAGAAAGAGTTGATGAAGAGAAAAGAAAGGAAGAAAGGCAAGAAAAAAAGGAGGAAAGATTAGAAGAATTAGAAGAAGAGATAACAGGGGAAGAGAAAGTAAAAGTTAAAGAAGAAAAGGGAGAAGAGCAAGAAGAGACTAAAGAAGAAGAGGTTAAACAGGCAGAAAAGGCTGAAGTAGTGCCGATTCCAATTAAAGAAGAGAAAAAAGAAGAAAAAGAAGAATTAAAGAAGCAGGAGGAAGAAGTTAAAAAGAAGAGAAAGGAAAAAAGAAAAGAGAAGAAAAAAGAATTGATTCCAACTAAGGTTTATAGAAGACTAAAAAAAGAGATATATGAAAGGGAAGATCTATATGGAGAAGAGGAAGATTATTATCCAAGAAGGATAAAGGCATTTAAACAAAAGAAAAAACCAAAGAAAAGGCAAGAAGAGGAAAAGAAGGTTCAGATAACAGCTCCTCCTAAGCCATCAAAGAGAAAGATAAAGGTAGAAGAATCAGTTTCTGTGTCTGAACTTGCTAAATCTATGGGAGTTAAGGCATCTGAACTAATAAAGAAACTTCTTGACCTTGGAATGGTAGTAAATATTAATCAAACAATAGATTTTGATACTGCTGCTTTAGTAGCAGATGAATTCGGATATGAGCTTGAACTGCATACATTTAAAGAAGAGGATCTTATAGAGGAGATAGAAGATAAGCCAGAGGATCTTAAACCGCGTCCACCTGTGGTGACCATTATGGGACATGTAGATCATGGAAAAACAACACTTCTGGACTATATTAGAAACTCTAATATAACAGAACAGGAAGTTGGTGGAATAACTCAGCACATAGGTGCATACTATGTGGAGACAGAAGAAGGAGATATTGTATTCTTAGATACACCTGGACATGAAGCATTTACAGCCATGAGGGCAAGGGGAGCACAGGTTACAGACATAATTGTGCTTGTAGTTGCAGCTGATGATGGAGTTATGCCTCAGACAAGAGAGGCAATAAATCATGCAAAGGCAGCAAATATCCCTATTATTGTGGCAATAAATAAGATAGACAAACCTAATGCAAAGCCAGAGGTGGTAAAAAGACAGCTTGCAGAACTTGGTCTTCTTCCAGAAGAGTGGGGTGGTGATACTTTAGTTGCAGAAATATCAGCAAAAACTGGAAAAGGTGTGGATGAACTTCTAAGCCTTATACTTCTTCAGGCAGAAGTCCTTGAACTTAAGGCAAATCCAGATAGACCTGCAAAAGGAACTATTATAGAATCAAAACTTGATAAGGCAAAAGGCCCTGTTGCTACTGTATTGATAAAGACAGGGACCTTAAAAAAGGGAGACTATTTTGTCTGTGGTGAGCATTATGGAAGGGTAAGGGCAATGATGGACTCTCAAGGAAGAACCATAAGCAGTGCAGGTCCTTCAATGCCTGTTGAAATAACTGGAATATCTGGAGTTCCTACACCAGGAGATGATTTTGTTGTCGTAAAAAATGAGAAAATAGCAAAAGAAATAGTTGAGTATAGAAGGAAGAAAAAGACTGAAGTATCCGGGAAAAAGCCTTCTATTAGATTGGAAGATTTATATGCAAAGATACAAAGGGGAGAAGTAAAAGAATTAAATCTTATAGTAAAGGCTGATGTGCATGGTTCCTTGGAGGCATTGGAAAAGGCCATATCGGAGTTAAGTACAGATGAAATCAAAGTATCTATTATACATTCAGGTATAGGTGCAATTACTGAATCTGACGTAATGCTTGCATCTGCATCCCATGCAATAATTATAGGTTTTAATGTAAGGGCAGTAGGAAGGGTAAAAGAGATAGCTGAAAGGGAAAAAGTGGAAATTAGATATTACAAGGTTATATATGATGTGATTGACAGTATAAAGAAGGCAATGCAAGGTCTCTTAGAACCTGAATATAAAGAGGTAATAATCGGACATGCAGAAGTAAAGCAGACATTCCGTATTCCAAAGGTAGGAACAGTAGCAGGATGTCTTGTCACTGAAGGCCGTATAGAAAGGAGTGCAAAGGTAAGGGTATTGAGGGATGGAGTAGTTATTCATGATGGAAAGATTGCATCACTTAAGAGATTTAAGGATGATGTAAAAGAGGTTCCCGCTGGATATGAATGTGGTGTAGGAATAGAGAATTTCAATGATATAAAGGAAGGAGATATACTTGAAATCTATACTATTGAAGAAATTAAGCCAGAACTGTAATTATGCTTATAGGAACATTAAGGGTGGAGTTTTATATTCCTGACAATAGGTCCTTAAAAGGAAAGAGAAAGATAGTAAAAAGTATGGTGGATAAAGTGAGACATAGATTTAATGTTTCTATTGCAGAGATAGGTTCAAATGATAATTGGCAGAAGATAGAACTTGGAATAAGCTTTGTGGGAAATGACAGGAGACATATAGATTCATTTTTAAATAAGATACTTTCTTATTTGGAATCCCTCTATCTCGCTCAATTGGTAAGCAGCAGGATGGAGATCATTCATCTATAGGAGATGATTATTATGCTTTCATATAAAAGGGCAAAAAGAGTAGGAGATAATATACAGAGGGAGATTGCAAATCTTCTACTGTTTAGAGTAAGTGATCCAAGGGTAAAAGGAGTTACTGTTACAGGTGTTCAGCTAAGTGATGATCTAAGGCATGCAAAGGTATATTTTAGTGTTATGGGAGAGGAATCTGATGTAAAAATTGCTAAAGCAGGGCTGGAAAGTGCAAAAGGGTTTATAAAAAGAGAAATAGGACTCAGGATGGAACTCAGATATGTGCCTGAACTTACATTTATATATGATCCATCCATAAAATGGAGCAGTAAGGTAGATGAATTGATAAAAAAGATAAAATCAGAAGAAGGAGAAGAATATGGAGAGTGATATTGATGAGATTGTAGAGATCCTTCAAAGGAAAGAACACTTCCTTATTCTCACCCATAAATATCCTGACTTAGATGGAATAGGATCTATGATAGCATTGGGAAATTCCCTTAAAAATGAGGGAAAAAAGGTTACTTTCTTCTTAGAAGATAAACCAGAACCTCCTTTAACAAATGTAAAAGGCATAGATCAGATCCTTATTGGTGAAATTCCAGAGAATAGCTTTGATGCTACCATAGCATTAGACTGCAGTGATCTAAACAGGCTTGGAAAGGCAAAGGAGATTGCAATCTCGAACAGGCCCCTTATTTGTATAGATCATCATGAAACAAATGATCATTTTGCAGATATCAACCTGGTTGTTCCAGATGCATCCTCTACAGGAGAGCTCGTGTATAAGGTAATAGAAAAGGCAGGGTTTTCAATTGATCCTATTATAGCAGAGAATCTTTTTGCAGCTATCCAGGCGGACACCGGCTGTTTTAGATATGAAAATACCACTCCTGAATCCCTCAATATAGCAGCAGAACTGCTCAGATATGGTATAAACCCCTGGGAAATATATAGAAATTTAAATGAACAATATACACTTCCCCTTTTAAAGCTAATAGAGCTTGCTCTCGAAACAATAGAAGTTCACCATGATGGAAAACTCGGTATGATTAGTGTCACTCAAGACATGATAAAGACTGCAGGAACTGAGCCTGGAGACAGTGAAAAATTTGTTAATTATCCAAGATTCATTAAAGGAGTTGAAATTGCAGCTTTTATAAGGCAGACAGGAGAAGCAAGATATAAGTTTAGCCTTAGATCTAATGGAAAGGTAAATGTAGCAAAACTTGCCAATCATTTTGGTGGTGGAGGTCATGCAAAGGCAGCAGGATTTGAATGTGAAGGAGAACTTTCTGTATTAAAAGAGAAGTTTATAAAAGAGGCAGAAGTCTTTTTTAAATAAATGGATGGGATATTGCTTGTAGATAAGAAAAAAGGAGAGACTTCAACTGGCACAATGAATAAGATAAAAAAGATACTTAGACCAAAAAAGATAGGTCATGCAGGGGCACTTGATCCATTTGCTACAGGTCTTCTGATAATCCTTATAAATCAGGGAACAAAACTATTTAATCTTATTATGTCTAAGGAAAAGGTATATCATGCAACTATTTTGCTTGGAGTAGAAACAGATACACTTGATCCTGAAGGGAATGTGGTGAAAGAAATGGGAGTTCCAGATCTAAGTGAGGAAGAGATAAAGAAAAAATTAAAGGAATTTGTTGGAATAATTGACCAGGTTCCTCCTTCCTTTTCTGCTGTAAAGAAAAAAGGGGTAAGGGCATATAGGCTTGCAAGAAAGGGAATAAAGGTAGAACTGGAAAAAAGGAAAGTTCATATTTATGAAATAAATCTGATTTCCTGGAAATCACCAAGAATTAAGATAGAGGTAAAATGTTCGGCAGGGACCTATATACGTTCCCTGGCAAGGGATATAGCATATTCACTTGGGACATGTGGATACTTGGAGGAGCTCAGGAGAATATCTTGTGGCCCTTTTCATGTAAGGGATGCTATAATAGTAAATAAAAATGTGAAGAAAGAAGATCTTGAAAATAGGATCATCCCTCTGGTAGATGCACTTTCTGATTTACCAGCCATTTATGTAGATGAGAGGATGGCCTGGAGATTGAGAAATGGTGTTCAACCAAAAATAAGGGATAAAAATATTAAGGAAGGATATATAAAATTTGTAAAAGAAAACGAGCTTGTGGCAATTGCTTATATAGATCCTGATGGAAAGGTAAAACTTGAAAGGGTTTTTAATTAAAAATACAATTAAGTTAGATTAAGGAGGAACAATATCATGACACTTACATCAGAAATAAAGAGGCAGATAATAGAAAAATTCAGGCTTCATGATAAAGATACAGGTTCTCCTGAAGTACAGATTGCACTCCTTACTGAAAGGATAAAGAGTCTAACAGAGCATTTAAAGATTCACAAAAAGGATTATCACTCAAGAAGAGGACTTATGATGCTTGTAGGAAAAAGGAGAAGGCTCTTGAACTATCTCAGGAGAATTGATTTTGAAAGATATCAAAAACTTATAAAAGAATTAGGTTTAAGAAAATAAGAGGATGGTAGCCATGATAAGGAGTTATTCTGTTGAATTAAATGGAAAAACATTAAATATAGAAACAGGGCATGTTGCAAAACAGGCCAATGGTGCTGTTATAGTAAGATTTGGGGATACAGTTGTACTGGTTACTGTTGTAGCATCCGATGAGATAAGAGAGGGTTTAGACTTTCTTCCTCTCACAGTGGAATATCAGGAAATGTCATACGCAGGAGGAAGGATTCCAGGAAACTTCTTCAGGAGGGATATTGGAAGGCCTGCTGATAGAGAAATCATAGCAGCAAGACTTATAGATAGGCCTTTAAGACCTTTATTTCCTGACAACTACAGAAATGATACACAGATAATTGCAACTGTCCTTTCTACTGATAAGGAGCATGAAGCAGATGTTTTGGCGTTAGTTGGGGCATCTACTGCACTTGAGATATCAGATATCCCCTTCTTTGGCCCTGTTGCAGGAATCAGAGTAGGGAGAGTCGATGGAAAATTTATTATAAATCCTACAATTAGCCAGCAGGAAGAAAGCGATATAAATATTGTGGTTGCAGGAAATAAAGATGGACTTGTAATGGTAGAAGGTGGTGCAAAGTTTGTTTCAGAAAATGAAATGATTGATGCAATACTTTATGGATATAAGATGCTTCAGCCGATTCTGGATCTCCAAGAAAAGATGAAGAGGGAGCTTGGAAAGGAAAAGATGGAGATCCCTGAAAAGGAGCTGGATGAAGATCTGATAAAGAAGATAAGGGAGCTCTCTGAAGAAAGAATAAAGGATATACTTACTACTGCCCCCAAAAAGCTAAGGAATAATAAAAGAAAGCAGCTCAGGAAGGAGATAATTGAGAAGCTTTCAGCAGAATATGAAGGCAGAGAGGCAGAGATAAAGGAGATCATCCAGGAATTAGAAAAAGAGATGATGAGGAATATGATCCTATATGAAGGAAGGAGGATAGATGGAAGATCCTTTACTGATATAAGGCCAATAGAATGCAAAGTGGGGGTTCTCCCAAGGGTTCATGGTTCTGCTCTATTTACAAGGGGAGAAACACAGGCATTAGTTCTAACTACCCTTGGAACAGAATGGGATGAGCAGAGGATGGAATCCATTTATGGTGATTACTTCATGTCATTTATGTTCCACTATAATTTCCCACCCTATTCTGTTGGAGAGGTAAGAAGACTTACAGGGCCAACAAGAAGAGAAATCGGGCATGGAGAGCTTGCAAGAAGGGCATTAGAGCCTGTTGTTCCTGATAAGGAGGATTTTCAATATTGCATCCGTGTTGTTTCAGAGATCCTGGAATCAAATGGTTCTTCCTCTATGGCAAGTGTCTGTGGAGGGAGCCTTTCCCTTATGGATGCAGGTGTTCCAATAAGGGAGCATGTTGCTGGTGTTGCAATGGGACTGATTACTGATGGAGAAAAGACAGAAGTGCTTACAGATATCATAGGAGATGAGGATCATTATGGAGATATGGACTTTAAGATTGCAGGAACAGGAGATGGAATTACCGCTATTCAAATGGATATAAAAATAAAGGATATAAGTAGAGAAGTACTGGAAAGGGCATTAAAACAGGCAAAAGAAGCGAGGCTATTTATTCTGGATAAGATGAAGAAAACTATTGCAGGACCAAGACCACATGTTTCAGAATATGCGCCTGTTATGAGCACTGTAAAGATTGCTCCATATCAGGTGAAAACACTTATTGGACCTGGAGGAAAGACAGTAAGAGAAATATCCAATGAAACAGGTGCTCGTATATATGCAGAGGATGATGGAACTGTCCACATATCTGCCCCTGACAAGCAGAGTGCAGAGGCAGCAATAAAGAAGATAAAGGAAATGTTTAGGGAAGTAGAGGTTGGTCAGAACTATGTAGGAAGGGTCACAAGGATACTCGATTTTGGTGCAATAGTGGAGATATTCCCTGGAACAGAAGGCATGATACATATATCACAGCTTGATCAGAAAAGGGTAAACAAGGTTTCAGATATACTTAAGGAAGGAGATATAGTGGAGGTTAAGGTCATAGGATTTGATGAGCTTGGAAGGATAAGGCTTTCAAGAAAGGCAGTATTAGAAGAAAAGATAGAAGGGGATGTCTCACAATAACTATCGAAAGACCATCCTGGATAATGGATTGAGGCTTGTATCGGAAAAAATGGATTATGCTCGCTCTGTATGTATCGGAATATGGGTGGATGTTGGGTCAAGGGATGAAAGGCCAGAAGAGAATGGAATATCACACCTGATAGAGCATATGAGCTTTAAAGGAACAAAGAATAGAAGTGCTATCCAGATTGCAAAGGAACTGGATGCTATAGGAGGAATGTCTAATGCCTTTACAGGAAGGGAAAATACATGTTTTCATGCAAGGGTATTGGCAAGGCACTTTTCTGTAGCAGCAGACATATTGAGTGATATATTTCTCAACTCTGTCTATGATCCAGAGGAAATAGAAAAGGAGAAGTGGGTTATACTTCAGGAAATAAGAACACAGGAAGACAGCCCTGAAGAACATGTCCATGACCTTTTGTATAGGGTGTTTTGGAAGGATCATCCTATTGGAATGCCCATTCTTGGAACAGAGGATACTGTTAAAAAAATAAAGAGGGAGGACATTTTAGATTACTTAAGTCTTCACTATTGTCCAAAGGACATTGTTATAGCTGCTTCTGGTGCTATAGATCATAAGGAGCTTGTAAATTTTTTTTCACCTTGTTTTG
>JALVZP010000222.1 GCA_027037575.1 Desulfobacterales bacterium
AAATGATAAAATAAAACAATATTGCATAGAAAGATAAGGAGAAAAAGAATGAAAACAAAAATTTTTGTTTTTTCCACTATATTACTCCTATTTTTTGGCTGTGCTCAAACTCAGAAGCAAATAAAAAAAGAAAAAACAGTAAAGAAAAAGGTTGTAAAAACAGTCAAAAAAGGAGTCTCCAAAGATTATCTTACAAGGAAGATAGAAATAGAAATGAAGAAAGGGATGCCATATATCCCTGTAGGAGCAGAAATAATTTCTAAGGAGGGAAAAGTTCCTTTAGATTCTGTTATAAAGCAGCTTGCCTCACTTAAGGGGTTTTCTGTAAGCTGGGCAGATGATGTGGATCAAAAGAAGCTGGTAGATGTAAATATAAAGCCAGAGGACAACTTTTGGGATGCATTGAATAATGTTCTAAGGCAGGTAGATTATTTTTATGTGGTAAAAGAAGATACCATAATTGTGAAATATAAAGAGACAAAGACTTATCATCTTGCAATGCCATTTCTACAAGAAAATTTTACAACCAGTGTGGGTGGCAATCTTTTAGGAGGACAGGTAACAGAGGAAAAGATAAGAGGAGAGGTAAGCTTAGAAGGTAAGTATAAAAAACCCCTTAATTTTTGGGAGCATGTAGAAAACAATCTAAAGAGTATAATTGGAGATACTGGTTCATATGTGATAGATCGTCCACTTGGTCTTATAACTGTAACAGCGCCTAAGAGGATACAGAATAAGGTAGAAGATTATCTAAGGAACTTGAAGAAGGAGATATATAAACAGGTCATTATAGAGGCAAAGATAATAGAAGTAACCTTAAACAAGACACACCAGATGGGAATTGACTGGAGTGATGTTCTTCAGAGAACATTCACAGGAAAGATTGAGTTTGGAAGAATTTATCACTATGAAAAATTTGTAAAGGCAATAACATTGAATCCACAAACATTCAAGTTATTCATGGCAGCACTTAACACATACGGAAAGACAAAGGTTATCTCAAATCCAAAGATATCCTTGCTTAATGGTCATGGAGCAAACATCACGGTTGGTGAGAATGTGACATACATAAATAGGGTGCAAAGCACAGTAGATACAGAAACAGATGTAATCACATACGATGTAGAGACCTCAAATATACTTTCTGGAGTGGGGCTTGGTGTAGTGGCAAATATCATAAGTGATGATGAGGTCATATTATACATTACTCCTTTAACATCAGAGCTTCAGGAGCCAATTGAGTATAAGCAGTTTGGTTCAACTGCACAGGGTGCAGAGGTTGGTCTCCCAAGGGTAAAGATAAGGGATATGGCCACAATGGCAAAAGTAAAGGATGGGCAGACATTGATTATAGGTGGATTGATAGACAGGGCAAAAGTAAAGAATAAGACAAAAACTCCTGTCTTAGGGGATATGCCTTTGATAGGAAGGCTCTTCACCTATGAATCTGAAGAGACTATTTCAAGGGAGCTTGTAATCCTTTTAAGACCAAAGATAGTAAAATAGCTTTATAGGCTTGACTATAAGATTCTAAGAATAATAATAATTCATTTTCCGTAATATCTTCTGGAAAAGAAAGAATTATCTGCCTGAGATTATATGCCCTGTCTTTTAGCTTTATAACCCTCTTTATCCTTATCTTGTCCATATCTACCAAGAAGAGACGATGGTCCTTTAATATGATATTTGTAAGCTTAATATCACCATAGACTATCTTCTTTGAATGTATATGAGATGCAAGTTCTGCCACCATTTTTATCAGGTCAGTCCTTTTTTTAGATTCTGGTTTGAGATCCCGTAGTATATAAGATACCACATTATCTCCAAGATCCTCCATTATGATAAATCCCCTTCCGTCATAAAATCGAAGCCATGCATATACCTGAGGAACATTGATTCTCATAGAGATCAGTTTGTGACTATTTTTCCAAGAGATCCTATCCGGCCTAAATATCCACCAAGGACCTGGTCTTCTAAACTCTTTTACTACATAGCTTTTCTTTTCATAAAACACCCTGGAAAGCTGTCTTTTATAGTCAATCTTTAATATATTTTTCCTTTCCTTTATATTTAAAAGATGAAAATTTATTATTTCTTCTGCTAAGCTCGGTTCAAATCCTTCCAGAATCTCCCACTTTCCATAAGAAGAACTAATCTTCAACATCTCTTATCAAAAATTCTTCTGGATTGGAGAAGTATAGTGGAAAAAATGGATTTTCTTTAAGATAGATGTTTTCAATCCCTGAAGGAGGAATGATATCTGCATTCTTACACCATGAGTAAAATCTTTCTATTAGATCTTTTTTTTTAGCTGGCCTCTTTCCATCTGGCATCTCCATAAAAATAATGATCCTGTCTCTATCTTCCATCATGAGAAAATGAGAAAACACAGGGATACCAAACAGCCTTAGATAGTATGAATTCATCCAGCATCTTACTGCATCCTCCTTAGAGAAGATCTTTACCAGATAGCCCTTTTTCTTTTTTAGATCTCCATAGTCCTTCAGTAGTATCCTTCCATTTTTTGTTTCAAATTCTCTACAGATGCTACTTTCCTTAAATAACTTCCACTTCCTTTTCTTACATATGCTCTTTATATAATTTAGTCTCCATCTAACAAGCTCATTCCATTTCTTATAAAGATCTTCTCCTCTTCTACAAAATCCACTTTCTATCAAGAAATCTTCTAACATATCCTCTTCTAATGACCAAAGAAGACTTACAAGCCAGCCAAATATTCTAAATATTTGGCTTTTGTTTAACTTTTTCCTTATCTTTATTCCATAAAGGTCTAATAGATAAAAGGAGTATTTATTCCCCTCTTTCCTAACCAATATGTTTCCTGAATGAAGATCTGGATGATCTACCCCTTTTTCTACAAGCATCTTTAAAAATCTACAAAGGCATGTCAAAAAGATATCAATATCTGTAGATATTATGCTTGAATCTTGTAGAAAATCTTTTAATAAAACAGCACCAAGAATCTCTTTTGTTATCAAGAAACTATTACAACCATCCTTTTTCCATCCCAATACAGGAACAATAGGAATGCCTTCCTTTTTTAATACAATTGCTGAGTTATACTCCTTCTTTGATTTTGGAAAAAAATAGGACTTCAGTTTATGTTTTAACTCCTGTGGATGGTCATGTTTTATGTAGAAATCCAAATACTTATAAATAGTCCTTTTTTTGTTCTCTTTTATAACAATTCCTCTCTTTTTAAACATATTTTTAACAAGTTTTAAATTCATATTTCTTTGTAATTCCAACATGTTATTTGAATTTTGAACATTTCAATATTTCCTACTATAATTATTACATAAAATATAATAAACTCAATAGTAATCAGAATGAATAAATGGGCAGACTATTATACAAATAGGGCAAAAAAGGAAAATTGGCTTGCCAGATCCATATTTAAACTCCAAGAGATAGATAAAAAAATAAATCTCTTTAGTCCTGGAATTAAGGTTTTGGATCTTGGATGTTATCCAGGATCATGGTCTCAATATGCATTAAAAAGGATAGGGAAAAAAGGAG
Source organism: Desulfobacterales bacterium (assembly GCA_027037575.1). Lineage (GTDB taxonomy): Bacteria > Desulfobacterota > DSM-4660 > Desulfatiglandales > JALVZP01 > JALVZP01. Next base: position 3,541 of record JALVZP010000222.1, read on the forward strand.
CTGTTACTGGAATAGACCTTTTTGAACCTAAAAGATTGAAGGCAGAAAATTTTTATTTTATAAAAGCAGATGTGCTAATATTGGATATTGAAGAATTAAAGAGCCACATAGGAATTCAGGATGTAATTTTAAGTGATATGGCACCCAAGACGACAGGAAATAGCATAACAGATGTAGCCCGTTCTTTAGAACTTTCATATAGAGCACTCGAAATTGCCTCTCAGATACTAAAAAAAGATGGGCATTTTGTGTGTAAAGTATTTGAAGGAGAAGGATTTGGAGAATTTAAAAATGCTGTATCTTGTCTATTCAAAAAGACAAAATTGATCAGACCTAAGAGCATAAGAAAAAAAAGCAGAGAGATATATATAGTAGGTTTAAATAAAAAATAAAGGAGGTGTTCTAAAGATATGTCAGGACATTCTAAATGGAGTTCTATAAAACACAAAAAGAAGATTGTAGATGCAAAGAGGGGAAAACTTTTTACAAAACTTATAAGAGAGATAATTGTCGCAGCAAGACTTGGAGGTGGAGATCCTGACAAGAATCCAAGATTGAGGGCGGCAATTGCAGCAGCAAAGGCTGCAAATATGCCAAAGGAAAATATAGAAAGAGGAATAAAAAGAGGAACCGGAGAAATAGAAGGTGTTAATTATGAAGAGGTAAACTATGAAGGATATGGCCCAGGGGGGGTTGCAGTATTAATTGAATGTCTTACTGATAATAAAAATAGAACGGTTGCAGAGCTAAAGCATATATTTGAACGTCATGGAGGAAGCTTGGGAGAACCGGGTTGTGTTTCCTGGATATTTGAAAAAAAGGGGATTATTGCAATAGAAGTAGATAAGGTAGATGAAGATAGACTTTTAGAAATTGTGCTTGAGGCTGGCGCAGAGGATGTAAGGAATACGGGAACACAGTATGAAGTCATAACAGAGCCATCTGATTTTGAAAATGTAAAAAAAGCAATAGAAGAAGCAAAAATTCCTTATACTCTGGCAGAAATCACCATGATTCCAAAAACAACAGTGAAACTGGAAGGAAAACAGGCAGAGCAGATGTTAAATCTCATGCAAACATTAGAGGACATGGATGATGTAAGCCATGTCTATGCCAATTTTGACATCTCCGATGAACTTATGGAGGCAATGGCTAAGTGAGGATAATGGGGATAGATCCTGGTTCAAATGTTACTGGATATGGAATAATTGAAAAGACAGAGAATAGATTAAATTGGGTAGATGATGGTCAAATTTCCCCTTCCAAGAAATACAATTTTTATAAAAAGCTCTTTTATATATTTTCGGAGATAAAGGAGATTATAAATAGGTACCAACCAGAAGAAATAGCATTAGAAGATATATTTTATTCAAAGAATGTAAAGAGCTCTATAAAACTTGGTCATATAAGAGGGGCAATAGTTGTAGCATCTTTTAGTATGGGTATTCCTTTATTTGAATATACACCACTTGAAGTAAAAAAGGCTGTTACTGGATATGGAGCTGCCTCAAAGTCACAGGTAAAAGAGATGGTAAAATTAATCCTGAATATAGAAAAAGATATAAGTTTTGATAGTTCAGATGCACTTGCGATTGCAATCTGCCATGCGAATACAAGAAGATGATTGCATATATAAGAGGAAAGATTATCAGCAAGGATTCTAATTCTGTGATAATAGAAAATAATGGAATAGGATATGAGGTAAATATACCTCTTTCTACATTTTACAATCTTCCTGAAGATCATAAAGAGACAAGCCTTTATATTTATTCCTGCATAAAGGATGATACTATCAATCTTTTTGGATTCTATAGCCTGCTTGAAAAAAGGCTGTTTTTAATGCTTATATCTGTTTCTGGGATAGGGCCAAGGCTTGCCCTGAATATACTTTCTGGAATAGGACCTGAAGATCTCTTAAATGCTATTGGAAATGAGGATATAGATAGACTTTGTAGGATACCTGGTGTTGGGCGAAAGATAGCAAAGAGATTAGTCTTAGAGTTAAAGGAAAAAACAGATTCCCTTATTTTGGATACTGAAATAGAGAAAGAGGAAAAAGATGATGAGATTTTAAAAGATGCAATATCTGCACTTGTAAATTTAGGTTATCCTTTAGAAAAGGCAAAAAAAGTGGTAAAGAAGGTATCTAATGAAATAAATATTTCTGATTTGGAGACCATTATTAAGGAATCTTTAAGGACCATTGCAGAAAATTTATGAAAGGAAGAAAGAGTATAGTAGATCCCCAGCCATTCTTAGATGACCTAAATGAGGGAGGCCTCAGACCAAAGACACTTGATGAATATATAGGGCAGAAGGAATTAAAAAAAAATTTGAGAGTTTTTATAGAAGCAGCAAAGAAGAGAAAAGAGGCATTAGATCATGTCCTTTTATATGGAGGTCCTGGGCTTGGAAAGACAACACTTGCATATGTGCTTGCAAATGAACTAAATGTAAATATAAAAAGCACATCCGCGCCTGCGATAGAAAGACCAGCTGATCTTGCTGCAATACTAACAAATCTAAAGCCAAAAGAGATATTGTTTATAGATGAGATACACAGGCTTAATAGAACAGTAGAAGAGCTGCTTTATCCTGCAATGGAGGACTATAAACTGGATGTAATAATAGGGCAAGGACCTTCTGCAAAGACAATGAAGATACCACTTTCTCCTTTTACCCTCATAGGTGCTACAACAAGAATAGGACTCCTTACAGCTCCTTTGAGGGATAGGTTTGGGGTTATATTAAGGCTTGATTTCTATTCTGTAGAGGATCTGAAAAAGATTATATTCAGATCTGCAAGGATACTTGGAATAAAGATAGAGGAGGATGGTGCATATGAGATAGCAAAGAGATCAAGGGGAACGCCCAGGGTAGCAAATAGGCTGTTGAAAAGGGTAAGGGATTTTGCACAGATAGAATCAGATGGGGTTATAAACGGAGAGATAGCAAAGAGATCCTTAGATAGGCTTGAAGTAGATGAATATGGCCTGGATAAAATGGATAGATTGCTCCTTCTTACTATAATTGAAAAATTTAATGGGGGCCCAGTTGGTCTCAATACACTTTCTGCTGCCATTGGGGAGGAGAAGGACACTATAGAGGATGTTTATGAACCGTTTCTTATTCAACAGGGCTTTATAAAGAGGACTTCAAAGGGAAGGATTGCTACTGAAAAGGCGTATGCACATCTAAGGGTCTCAAATAGGCTTAAACAAATACATCTTCAGATTATGGAGGAATAATATGGACATTATCAAAATACGTTTTGGAACAGGCCTTCAGGATATTCATGAGCATATTCAAAGGCTCATGGATGAGATGCTTAGCATAAGCAGGCCATTTTTAACCACAAATACCTCATCTTGGATACCTGATGCAGATATATATGAAACTGATGAAGGATATGTAATAGTGCTTAATTTAGCAGGAGTAAGAAAAGAAGATATTGAAGTCTTTTTGTATGAAGATTATCTCTATATAAAGGGAGTAAGATATCAGCCTGTAAAGACGAGTGATGTTATAAGGTATCATCAATTAGAACTCTCATATGGGAGATTTGAAAGGGCATTTAGGATTCCCTTATCTGTGGATAGAAATTCAATAGAGGCTATCTGGATGGATGGCCTTTTAATGATAAGGATGAGAAAACAAACTCCTATTTCCAGAAACATAAGGGTAGAAGTAAGATAAGGGGGAATAATAATGGAGCAAATACAACAACCACAAGATATTATGCAGATCCAGATACCAGAGATCCTGCCAATACTTCCTGCAAGGGATACAATCATATTTCCAAAGATGGTTCTTCCTTTAATGGTTAAGGAAGAGAAATATATAAGACTAATAGAAGATTCCTTAAAGACTCATAAGATGCTTGTAGTTTCAATGGTCAAGGATCCGAATAAGGCATATGAAGGAATTCCAGAAATATATGAAATAGGAACAGCCTGCCAGATACTTAGATTCACAAAAGGACCTGATGCAGCGCTTATAATGGTTCAAGGGATTTCTCGTGTAAGAATAGGTTTTATGGTTTCTGTAGATCCATATCCTCAGGCACGTGTAGAAAGGCTTCCTGAGCAGGATTATAGGGACAAAGAAATAGAAGCACTGATGGCAAATGTAAAGAATGTATATAAGCAGATAGTAGAGATAGCTCCCCATCTTCCCCCTGAACTCATGCATATCATAGATACAGTTGATTCCCCTGGAACACTTGCTGATA
>JALVZP010000223.1 GCA_027037575.1 Desulfobacterales bacterium
AGGTATCCCATCCCTTATTTCATAGTATATTTTGCAATTGTGGCAAATAAGCCTATCTCTCTCTTCATCATACACAATGTCTCCTTTGCACTTTGGACAAGCAAGTATATCCAGAAGCTCTTTCTTAATACTCATCTCTTCTCCTTTTAAGATTTTTTTAAAAAAATTCTGCTATCTTAATCTGTTATTGTCAACATTTCAGGCAAACACCAAAACTTCTATCTAAATACATCTTTTAGACGTTTATCAGGATCACCAAATACAACCTCTTTTACATCAAAATGTTCTGGATCAAATTCATCACCAACCCACTCCAGTATTTCTTTATATCTCTCGTTGTCAGGGTCTTTTATAGCTTTCAAAATCTCTTTGTATCCCCAGATCCTCCACAATCTTCAGGGGGACATGCTCTTCTTCCTGCAATACATCTCGGATACTTAACATCCTTTTCTTTAGGAAGTATCTTTTCCAACTTTATTCTGTGTTCCCAATTGTCACCGAAATCATATATATAATCTGCTTCTGGATTTTCCATTAAAAAATAGTCAGCTATTTTCTGTTCCCATCCCGGAAGTACTTCCCAATCAGGGTCAGGAATACCAATCTCACATTTCCTTCCTGTGGAAGGATCTATAATCTCAAACAAATGGAGATGATAATCTGACCAACCCATAGCATCTTGAATAGCGACATGCAGGTCCCAGAATGTGTAATTCTCTGGAACCTGTATTCTTCGCCAAATCGGTGGCCTAATACCCTTTAAACTGATCTTAAATTGGTATACCCGTTTGAATCTCTTTTTCATTATGTTTTCCTCCTTATTCTGATTTTCCACAAACTCATTTTATCTAACTTTTATGTTAGGGTTAACATAATCTTCGAAAGACTCCAATTCCATCTGAAGCAAAACATCTTCTTTAATAAAAGGATCTACTGTGTCAAAATTTCACATGTATGACAAATTGTCACATATACCAAAATTCCCTCACCAAATACTTCCTTAATTTTCTATTGGCACAGATCTTGATAAAGAACTTTAGCAAAAGGGAAAGGAAATGAAGTGGTTTAATAAAATAGATGTGATTGCTGCTGTTGGCTTTGTAATGATCATCATAATGATGGTGATCCCTATTCCTCCTTTTATGCTTGATCTTCTACTCTCTTTTAATATCAGCTTCTCTTTAATGATCCTGCTTGTCTCAATGTATATCTCTCATCCATTAGAGCTTTCTGCATTTCCCTCAATACTTCTTATGGCCACACTTTTCAGGCTTTCCCTCAATATCTCATCCACACGACTAATACTCCTTCATGGAGACAGAGGTCCTCTTGCAGCAGGAAGGGTAATACATTCCTTTGGTCAATTTGTTGTTGGTGGAAACTATGTAGTTGGATTCATTGTTTTTCTGATCTTGGTGGTAATCAACTTCATTGTAATAACAAAGGGAGCAGGAAGGATAGCAGAGGTTGCAGCAAGATTTACCCTGGATGCAATGCCTGGAAAGCAGATGAGCATAGATGCAGATCTTAATGCAGGAATTATTGATGAAAAGGAGGCCAGAAAGAGGAGAGAAGAGATTGCAAGGGAAGCAGATTTTTATGGTGCAATGGATGGCGCAAGTAAATTTGTAAGGGGAGATGCAATAGCATCCCTTATCATAACAGCAATAAATATACTTGCTGGTTTAATCATAGGTGTTCTTCAGAAAGGAATGCCCATAGCAAAGGCTGCACATACATACACCATCCTTACAGTAGGAGATGGTCTGGTAAGTCAGATACCAGCACTTATTGTCTCTACAGCAGCAGGGATCGTAATTTCAAGGGCATCCTCTACATCAAACCTTGCAGAAGAAATGGGTTCTCAGCTTTTTTCATATCCAAAGGCAATACAGACAGCATCCTTTATCCTCCTTGGGCTTGGGCTTATTCCAGGACTTCCCCATATTCCCTTCCTGATCTTAGGACTATTTATGGGGGCATTTGGACTCCTGAAGGACAGACTGAAGAGAAATGTAGAGGAAGAAGAGGAAGAAAAGGAGGAGCAGGAAGAAGAGATAAGGATTGTTCCCCCTGATCCTATAAGCATAGAAATAGGTTATAGGCTAATCAGCTTGGTTGATGTGGAGCAGGGTGGAGATATTTTAGAAAGGATAAAGATGGTCAGGAAAAAATATGCACAGGAAAAGGGATTTATCCTTCCTCCAGTTAGGATCAAGGACAACTTAGAGCTTTCTCCCAATGAATATGTGATCCTCATAAAAGGGGTTGAGGTGGCAAGAGGTGAGCTTATGATAGGACACTTTCTTGCAATAAATCCCGGGAATGTAAAAGGGGATATTCAGGGAATTCCCACAACTGATCCTGTATTTGGACTTCCTTCAAAGTGGATAAAGGAGGCAAATGTAAAGACTGCAAAGGAGCTTGGATATACAGTAGTAGATCCTGCAACAGTTCTTATGACACACTTTACAGAGATTGTAAAATCATATTGCCATGAGCTCTTAGATAGGGAAGAGGTCCAGGCATTAATTGATAATATAAAGCAGACCCATCCAAGGGTTGTAGAAGAGCTAATACCAAATCTTCTCACACTTGGGGCAGTCCAGAAGGTTCTTCAGAACCTGCTTAAAGAGCAGGTCCCTATCAGGGATCTTGTAACAATACTTGAGGCACTTGCAGACTATGCATCTGTTACAAAGGACCCTGATGTCCTGACAGAGTATGTAAGAGAGAGGATAGGAAGACATATTGTTAAGCAGTATTTAGAGGATGGAAAACTCTATGTTGCCACATTGGATCATGAACTGGAAAACATTATAGAGCAATCAATAAAGGAAACGAGCTTTGGCCCATATCCTGTCCTTCCTCCTGATATCCTGAATGGATTTCTTTCAGAGCTAAATGAAAAGATAAAGAAGCTTGGGTCTGAAGGGCATCTTCCTATTATTCTCTGTTCTCCCAATGTAAGGAGATTTGTAAGGAAGCTTACAGAAAGAAGCATGCCAAATCTGATTGTCCTTTCCTATTCTGAGATACCAAGGGAAGTAAAGATAAATTCTGTTGGAATAATAAGGGTAAGAAGAAATGAAGATAAGGAAGTTTCAGGCAAAGACAACTAAGGAAGCATTAGAAAAGGCAAAAAAAGAATTAGGACCTGATGCACTAATACTCTCTGTAAAAAAGGGTGGCCTTTTAAACAAATATGTAGAAGTGACTGCAGCAATAGATAATCCCCAGGAACTTATAGAAGAAACAAAGGATATAAAGGTTGATGCAATAAGTGAATTGAGCATGATTCAGGATCAAATAAAGGAGATAAAAGAGATAATAAGATCACTTATTCCTAAGGGATCATTTGGAAGCAGTGTAATCCCATTCTTCCAGCAAGTAAGGAAAAGAGGGATATCTGAAGAGATAGCACTTCGCATTATTGAGGCACTTGAGGAAGGAATACTAAAGGATGGACTTGATAGAGATATCTCCTTAAAGGATTTTCTGTATGAACTATTATCAAAGCTGGTAGAGATACATCCTCCGATCTATGAAACAGAAAAGAGGATAGCCCTCTTTATAGGACCAACAGGTTCAGGAAAGACTACCACATTGGCAAAGATTGCAGGTCAGCTACTGAAGAACAGCTTTGAGATTGGACTCATATCCTTAAATGATAAGCCAGAGAGCTCCCTTACATTAGAGTTTTATGCAGAGATGTTTCAGATCCCTGTCTCTATAGTAAAGGATGAATCTGAGTTGAGAAATGCAATCAGCTCTTATGAAGATAAGGATTTTATCCTTGTAGATACCCCGGGTATTGGTCTGAGCAGGGAATTGATAAAGAAGAAAATGATAGATCAGATAAGGATATTAGGACAGCCATTAATATACATGGTCCTGGATATAAGGATGAAGGAAGAAGAGATCCTGAGTCTTATACAGAAAATAAGGCCAATAGAGATCAATTCCCTTATATTTACAAGGGTAGATGAGGCAGAGACGGTAGGGACGATGTTTAATCAGATGATCTATACAGGCAAGCCCCTTTCTTACATAGGAACAGGAAGTTCTGTTCCAGATGATATAGAGCTTTTAACCCCATTTAGACTTATAGAGCTAATAATAAACAGAGGAGAAGAGGATGTTGAAAGAGGCAAAGGAATACGTAAGGGATACGAATAGGCTTTTTGAGTCAGGTTACCTGAGGAAGGTAGCAAAAGGAGAAAATACAAGGGTCTTATCTATTACAAGTGGAAAGGGAGGAGTAGGAAAGACAAATATTGCCACAAATCTTGCATGTGCGTTAGTTGAGATAGGGAAAAAGGTCCTGGTGTTTGATGCAGATCTTGGTCTTGCAAATATAGATATAATCCTTGGAATTACTCCAGAATATACCATAGAGCATGTAATAAAAGGGAAAAAAAGACTTTCAGATATAATAGTTAAGACCGAAGAAGGAATACATATACTTCCAAGCAGCTCTGGAATAGAGGAGCTCACAAATCTTTCCCTTTTTCAGAAAAAGAGGCTTATAGAAGAGTTTTCTCTTTTAAATGATACATATGACTTCATCATAATAGATACACCTGCAGGCATTTCATCGAACGTAATCTATTTTAATCTGGCAGCAAATGAGATCATAAACATAGTTGAGCCTGATCCCACCTCTTTTACCGATGCTTATGCATTAATGAAGGTGCTTTCTATTAAGTATGGGATTAAAGAATTTAATATTGTTTTAAATTGCGTGGATTCAGAGGGACAGGCAAGGAGTCTCTTCCAAAAATTGAGCATGATATGTGAGAGGTTTCTGGAGGTAAAGTTGAATTACCTGGGATATGTGTTTAAAGACAAGAAATTAGTAGATGCAGTGAGAAAACAGAGGCCTGTAATCCTTTTATATCCATATTCAAAGTCAAGCAGGTGTATCTATAACCTAAGGGATAGGCTTTGTTCAATAGAGCCAGCTAAAGGCGCTGGTTTCAAAAGATTCTTAAATAGACTATTTGGCAAGGGAGGAAGGATACCTAATGAAGAGATTTAATCAAACACAGACAGTAAGGGCATATCAGGAGATCCAGAAGAATAACAGGGAAGAGATGATACTCAAGTATCTGCCATTAGTAAAACACATTGTAGATAGGATGGATATTTATCTTATGCCGTATGTGAGCAAGGATGATCTCATAGAGGCAGGAATACTGGGTCTTATTGATGCAGTTGATAAATATGATCCTGAAAAGAATTGCAAATTCAGCACCTATGCAAGATTCAGGATAAAAGGTGCTATTATGGATGAACTAAGATCTCTGGATATACTTCCAAAGTCTATGAGACAGAAATCAAGGCAGATAGAAGAAGCCTATTCCAGACTGGAAAATAGTCTTGGAAGAGCACCAACAGACAAAGAAATGGCAGATGAGCTTGGTATAACAGAGGAGAAATATAATAAGCTCCTGTATGAGATAAGAAGTGCCTTTGTTATTAACTTTGATGATTTTAAGAGCCTTAAAGTGGATGAAGAGGATAATGATGGATTTGAGGCATTACTTAAAAGTGAAGAACCTACTCCTGATAAGAATGCCCTTTTTAAAGAGATGTCAGAGATACTTGCAGAAGAGATAGAGAGGCTCCCTGAAAGGGCAAGATTGGTAATTACACTTTATTATTATGAAGATCTTACCATAACAGAGATTGCAAAGATATTAGGTCTTGCAAAATCTACAGTCTCAGAAATACACACAAAGGCACTTCTTACTTTAAGAACAAGGTTAAAAAAGAGGCTTAATATGGGAGAGGATAAAAATGGATAAGGTAATAAATGAGCTTGGGCTATATCTTTCTCTTTGCAAACTAAGGCATGAGATAATTGCAGGAAACATTGCAAATGCAGAAACCCCATTTTACAGGGCATTTGATCTTGTATTCAAAGATATGTTCGACCAAAACCCCAATATCCGATTTGTTCAAATGAGGGTAACCAATAGCAGGCATATCAGTGCCAATTCACCATTTAGTCCATCTCCAAAGCTCATTCCAGCACCAGTCTTTACAGTAGGAAAGGATCAAAACAGAGTGGATCTGGAATATCAGATCTCACAACTTGCTGAAAATACAATGAACTATGAGATAGCAACACAGCTTTTAGCAAAGAAGTTTGAGGAGATAAAGCTCGCTATTGAAGGGAGGTAAGGAAGATGGAGCCATATATAGCATTTAAGGTGGCTGCAGCAGGTCTTATGGTTCAAAGACTAAGGATGAATATTATCTCAAGCAATATAGCAAATGTAGAGACAACGAGGACCCCATCTGGTGGTCCATATAGAAGAAAGGATCTGGTAGTTATGGCAGTTCCTGTTAATAAGGATATATATGCAGTTGCTCCTGTTTCCATAATAAATGATCCACGGCCATTTAAAGTAGTATATGATCCATCACATCCAGATGCAGATAAAGATGGGTATGTCAGGTTTCCTAATGTAAAGCCTATGGAGGAGATGGTTAATATGATATCTGCGCTCAGGGCATATGAGGCAAATATAGCAGTAATAAATAATACAAAGGAAATGTCACTAAAGACTCTGGAGCTACTTAGATAATGAGTCTACTAAATCTAAATATAATTGGAAATTTGATGAACCTTTTAGTAAGGCCTAACAGGGGGATCTCACAAGGGGAATTTGATTCTTTGGTTTTGCAAATTATAGAAAAGCTTGGAAAAGAAAATATAAATGATAAAAATTTAGCAAAAATTATAAAAACAGAAAAATTTATTTTGGTTAATGAACCAGAGAAGGATGAAGATAAGAGCTCAAAAAAAGAAGTAGAAGTACTTGAAGTAAGGGTAAAAGATAAAAAAGGGGTGGAATCAGGGAAAGGACAGTTTATGGAGATGAACATCAACCACCAGAGTAAAGAGACTGATGTGCAGATAGAAAATAGGCTTAATTTAGGAAAAGAAGCATTAAAAACCTGTGAATCAGAGAATAGGAAGAAGAAAATAGGACAGACCTATGAGGTAAATGCAGAGATAATTCAGCCATGGCTAAATTATCAAGATGAAGATATACCCTTAATCTTAGATAATAGATTTGTACCAAAATTAGAGCATACTAAAGATCAGGAAGAGGATACCAGGATTACTAAAGTCAGTAAGCTAAAAGAGGATGAAGGAAAAGGATCAAAACAAGTAGTTCAAGTAAGGGTAAAAGATAAAAAAGGGGTGGAATCAGGGAAAGGACAGTTTATAGAGATGAACATCAACCACCAGAGTAAAGAGACTGATGTGCAGATAGAAAATAGGCTTAATTTAGGAGATGAAATGATAAATCCCCTTAAATTAAAGAATTCAAAAAAGAAAGTAAAACAGCCAATCCTGAATAACGCATTTGTGATGAGTTTAGATCCTGATAAGGAGCAGGAAGAGAGTAATAAGATCTTTACTGAGATGTTTAATTTACTATTAGGCGCAGGAAAAATTGAAGAGGTTAATACAGTTAGCAAACTAAAGAAGACTGAAAAGAAAGGATCAAAACAAGAAGCAAAAGTGAGTTTAATAAAGATGAATCACAGAAAGATAGTAAAGGAGAATCAATCCTTGGAAATAAAAGGGAAGAAAGGAGTGAGATCTAAAAAAGAGCAGTTTGCAGAGATGAACCTCAAAAAGCAGGAAAAAGAAGGGGCTGATTTAAAAATGGATGAAAAGCTCCATTCAGATAATGCGGGATTACGAATAAAAGCAAATAATTTAAAAATAAGCAGATATGATAC
>JALVZP010000224.1 GCA_027037575.1 Desulfobacterales bacterium
ATATAACCCATCTTGTAAGATTTATTAGGGCATCATTTATGGCATCAAAGAGGCTATACACATATTCAAGTTTTTCCCTTCTTATAGAAAGAACTGCCAGTGCAAAAAAAATTGCAAAAAAAATAATCTGAAGAATCCTTCCTTCAGTAAGGCTTTTTATTGGATTAGAAGGAATTATGCTCCAAAGTATGTCTTGAAGATTAAGCCTTTCTATGTGAACCTTATGAGAACTTAGAATGATCCTTTCCCCTTTTCCTGGTTCAATAACATTTACAAGAATAAGTCCTGTTATTACTGCAAGGCTTGTAGTAGCTATATAGTAAAAAAGAGTCTTTATGCCCATATCCTTGAGTTTTCTTATATCTCCCAGTCCAAGAACTGCTATAAAAACAGAGGTAAATACCAAAGGGACTATGATCATCTTAAGCAGGTTTAAAAAGATCTGACCAATGATCTTAAAATCCTTCATTATTTCTGGTATCCAGATCCCCAATATGCTACCCAGAAAAATTCCTATTAACGTAAAATTTTCAATGGAAAAAAATTTCTTTTTCATAAAAAAGCACTTTAAAAGAATTTTACTCACAAAGAATGGCCCTTTATTTTATTACACTTTTCCTTAATGTCCCAGATGTTTCTGAACCAGGACAATAAAGCCAAGTTGGACTTTTTAGAATTAGTAGAAGTTATGGGCTTGAAGGGCAGAAACTAAACCAAATTCAAAGGCTTAATCGGGACGACAGGATTTGAACCTGCGACCCCCGCCTCCCGAAGGCGGTGCTCTACCAGGCTGAGCTACGTCCCGAAATAGCTTCTACCAAATTTTGGATTATCCTTGCAGTAGCACCCCAGATTATATTTCCATTGTATTCATAAGAAAAGCTGTTATATATCTTTCCATCATTGGATATAGCCCTGAATTTACCAGCTCCTTTTTTTAAAAACAGCTCAAGAGGAACAATCAGGATATTTTCTACCTCCTTTTTGTTTATTCTGAAATCATAGGGATAAGGGATAAGTCCTACAATGGGATGAACAATATATCCTGAGGCAAATGTGATTGTATCATCAAGTCTTCCCAATATCTTCACATCTTCCTTTCTTAATCCTATCTCCTCATATGCCTCTCTAAGAGCAGTACATTCTATGGATGGATCAGTTTCTTCTACTCCTCCTCCAGGAAAGGAGATCTGCCCTTTATGATGCTCCACATGGTTGCTTCTTTTAGTAAATAAAACATGAATTTTTTCATCTTTACCAAATATAGGAATCAGAACTGCTGCCTCCTTATAAGATTCTCTATTTGGAATAACTATAGGCTTTCTCTTATTTAGCCTGTTTTTAATCAGCTCCATACACTCTGAGATACTCATCCACCTTCTCCTTTGTTTCCCTGCTTATAGGCTGCCATCTTCCTTCAATGAGGACGGGAATTTCCTTATCATAAAGATATTCTACAAGCTCCTTTAATTTAATGATGCTATACACAGGAATTCCTGTTTTTTGAAAAAATTCTTTAATATTGGTTTGCTGTCTATCTACTGCTATTCCTATTCCAATTATCCTATAATCTACTCCTTTATTTTCTGCATCCTTTTTTATCTTTTCTATAAGCTCATACTTTGTCTTCATTGAGCTTATCACATCATCCAAGATGAATATTTTACAGTCATTAAAAAGGCTGTTATTTACCATAAGGCTTTTATCCTTGCTTGCCTCTCCATGTAATTTTATCTCTTTCCTGTCATAGTCAAAAAGGACATCTATACCATATTCTTTCCATAAGGCTATCGAGGCAGAAAGTGCAATGGCACTTCCTTTATATGAAGGCCCAAATATAATATCTACATTCTTTGCAATACCATTTTCTACCATCATCTTTGCATAGAATGATCCCAGGATATAACTAAGCCTTCCAGTATTAAACCTTCCCATATTTATAAAATACGGCGTTGGTCTTCCATCCTTCAACCTAAGGCCTTCTTTAAAGAAAAAAGCACCTGTTTTTGCTAATATCTCTGCAAACTCTTTCTTATACTCTTCCATTATTTAACATGTAAGGTGGAAACAGGCACCAACCCTTTTGGAATTAAAAAGTTGATTAAAAATCTCTATTGCCCTTTCATTTGGAGCAGCAATAAATTCTATTCCCTTAGAGGTGAGATATTCTGCAAGCCCTTTTTCAGGTCTCATAAAGCCACTTACTCCAGTCCCGGCTATTATTACATCAGGATCTTTTTCTATTAGAGAAGCTATATCCTCCTTAGAGAGCAGGTGGCTACTTTTTCTCCACCAATTATCCTCTATTGTTCCATCAGGGTATATAATCAGATCAGAATGG
>JALVZP010000225.1 GCA_027037575.1 Desulfobacterales bacterium
TACCTCTCCTAAGTATCCCTCAATCCTTGGTCTTATATCCACTGTTCTGATTGCCTCTACATGGGCAACATATTCCTTTTTCAGGCTTATCTTTCTCTTCTTTATGGTTATTACCTTTACAAAAGGAGCTGCATATAAAGAAAGAGGGAGGATAAGGAGGAAAAATAAGATCAGATACCTCTTCATAGAAAGGGAATATATTTTACTGAATCCTAAAAATCAATCTTTATAACACGATGGGAATGACACTGGATATTTACTGCAACTGGAAGGCTTGCAATATGGCAGGGCATCATGTTTATATGAACAGAGAGTGCAGTAACTTTTCCTCCCATTCCTTGAGGACCTATTCCTATTTTGTTTATTTCCTCAAGAAGCTCTTTTTCCATCTTTTCTAATTTAGGATCACTATTTTTTCCATATGGTCCCCTTAAAAGTGCCTTTTTTGCTAAAAGAGGGGCTGTTTCAAAATTTCCACCTATTCCAACTCCAATTATAAATGGAGGGCAAGCACTTGCTCCTGCCTCTTTTACAGTATTTAAGACCACTTTTTTTATTCCTTCCCATCCATCTGTTGGAAGAAGCATATAAAGCCTACTTTTATTTTCTGCTCCTCCTCCCTTTGGAAAAACCCATAGAGTAAGCCTTTCTCCATCACATATCTCGTAGTGGACGATTGGTGGGGTATTATCCCTTGTATTTTCCCTTGTTAATGGATGGCATACAGATTTTCTTAGATATCCTTCTTCATATCCCCTTCTTACACCATTACATATAGCTTCATAGATAGATCCAGCTACTATCCTTACATCCTGTCCCATTTCTACAAATACACTTACAATTCCTGTATCCTGACACATTGGAATTTTCTCTTTTTTTGCTATTTCTGCATTTTCAATAAGCTTTTTAATTATCTCCTTTCCTATTTCAGATTCTTCTTTTTTCAATGCATCCTCAAATGCCCTTTTCATATCCTCGGATATCTCAATATTTGCCTTTATAACGGCATCCTTTACCTTTTCCTCTATCTCTTTTGCTGATATGTTCTTCATTGTCTAAGCCCCGCAAATCTTTTAAGGGATCTCACTTCATCCTCTTCAAGATACCTGTATCTTCCTACCTTCAGATCACCGAGCATAAGGTTTGCAAAACCTGTTCTGATAAGATGAACCACCTTATATCCTAATGCCTCGAATATTCTCCTTACAAGCCTGTTTCTTCCCTCATAAACGGTTATCCTGACAAGGCTATGCCTTCCATCATAGGAGAGAAACTTTACCTTTACTTTTCCAACAGGCCCGTCCTCTAATACGATCCCTTCCCTTATCCTTTCAATAGCCCTATAGGAGATCTTTCCCTTTATTGTTGCCTTATATGTCCTTGGAACCTGGAATTTTGGATGAGTAAGCCTGTATGTAAGATCTCCGTCATTTGTAAGAAGAAGAAGTCCCATTGTATCAAAGTCAAGTCTTCCAACAGGATATACCCTTTCCTTTACTCCATTTAGTAGCTCTGTTACTACTGGTCTTCCTCCTGGATCCTTTAAGGAGGAAATGTATCCAAATGGCTTATTAAGCATGATATACACCTTTTCAGGTGGATCAGGAATCCTCTTTCCATCAACCTTTATTACATCCTTCCCCCATATAACTTTCATTCCAAGCCTTGCAGGCCTTCCATTTACAAAGACACGCCCCTGTTCAATCAGCTTGTCTGCCTTTCTTCTGGAAGTGATCCCTGCCTCTGCAATAACACGGTTAAGTCTCATTGGTTTTAGTCTTTCTCCCTTCATAATCCAAAAGTTTTTTTCTTTTATTATAACACATCTTTTACCCTTTTCTTAGGAGGAAGGATAAAGCGTTTCTTAAACCACCACATTCCAAGACAATCTAACAGATATACAAAAAGCCTATCCATTATTCCATACTTGCTCTTTCCGTATCTTCTTGCCCTATGCCTTACCTCACACTCAATCACCTTATATCCCTTTATCTTTAGGATGCTTGGAAGAAACCTATGCATTCCCTTAAAAAATGGAATCTCCTCTATTGCTTCCCTCCTTACTGCCCTTAAGGTGCAACCCATATCCGTTATGTGATCATTCAGGATAATGCGTCTAAGGAAATTTCCAATCTTAGAAGGGATCTTTTTTATTATGCTATCCTTCCTATCCCTTCTCACACCAGATACCATATCTGCATCACTTTCTAAAAGCCTCTTTACAATTAAGACCACATCTTCTGGGAAATACTGCATATCTCCATCCATGGTCACAATAACATCCCCCTTCGAGAAGAGAAAGCCTGTTGCGTAAGCAGAACTCTGACCAAGATTTT
>JALVZP010000226.1 GCA_027037575.1 Desulfobacterales bacterium
GGTCAAGCCCTTCTCTTAAAAGATTTATTCCTACTATAACATCAAATACTCCCATCCTAAGATCCCTTATTACTGCTACCCTTTCAAGTGCATCCATATCAGAGTGTATATACCTTGCCTTTATTCCAATATCCAAGAGATATTCTGTAAGGTCTTCTGCCATCCTCTTTGTCAAAGTAATCACAATACATCTTTCATTCTTCTTTATCCTATCCCTTATCCATCCAATAAGATCATCTATCTGATTTCTTGCAGGCCTTACTATGATTTCTGGATCAACAAGACCTGTAGGTCTTATTATCTGCTCAACAATCTGCTCTGCCTTGCTCAGTTCATAAGGTCCAGGAGTAGCAGATACATATATTACCTGATTTACCCTTTCTTCAAATTCATCAAATCTAAGTGGTCTATTATCCAGTGCAGATGGAAGCCTAAATCCATATTCAACAAGTGTCTCCTTTCTGGATCTATCTCCCCTATACATTCCTATAAGCTGAGGAATTGTTATATGGCTTTCATCTATGATTGTGAGAAAATCCTTTGGGAAATAATCAAGAAGTGTTGGAGGAGGCTCTCCAGGAGCCCTTCCTGTAAAATGCCTTGAATAATTTTCAATTCCATGACAATACCCAACCTCCATTATCATCTCAAGATCATATAGTGTCCTTTCCTTTATCCTCTGTGCTTCTAAGAATCTTCCCCTTTCTTCAAAATACTTAATCCTTTCCCTTAACTCCTCCTTTATTGACCTTATTGCCCTTTCCCTTATATCCTCTGTTGTAACATAGTGTGTTGCTGGAAAAATAGTAATTCTCCTTAGATCCCTTATTGTCCTTCCTGTAAGGGGATTTATTTCCTTTATCTCTTCAACTTCTTCATCAAAAAACACTATCCTTATTGCCTTATCTTCTTCATAAACAGGATATACATCCAAGATATCTCCCCTTACCCTAAATGTTCCTCTTTTAAAATCCCATTCATTTCTTACATATTGCATCTCAACAAGCTTTTTTATTGCCTTCTCTATTCCAATCTCATCTCCAATCTCTAAATATAAGATCATTCCATGATATGCCTCAGGTGATCCAAGTCCATAAATACATGATACGCTTGCAACAATTATCACATCATCCCTTTCTAAAAGGGATCTTGTTGCAGAATGCCTGAGCTTATCTATATACTCATTTATGGATGCATCCTTCTGTATATAGGTATCTGTTTGAGGAATATATGCCTCTGGCTGATAATAGTCATAGTAGCTTACAAAGTATTCTACTGCATTGTATGGAAAGAGCTTTTTTAGTTCTCCATAAAGCTGTGCAGCAAGTGTCTTATTTGGAGCAATAACAAGGGCAGGCTTTTGAACATTTGCTATTACATTTGCTATTGTAAATGTCTTTCCAGATCCAGTAACCCCTATAAGGACTTGATGCCTTAGTCCTTTTTTAATTCCCTCTATTAATTTCTCTATTGCCTTTGGCTGATCTCCTTTTGGAGAAAGATCTGTTACAAGCCTAAACATCAAACCTCCACCTTGTTCCTTCTGGTGTATCTTCAAGTATTATTCCCATACTTCTTAGCTTATCCCTTATTCTATCAGCAGTCTCCCAATCCTTCCTCTTTCTTGCCTCTTGCCTTTCCTTTATCATCCTCTCTATCTCAGAAACATCTACTGGAAGCTCCCTCTCATATATCTCCTTAAAGAATTCAGATGGCCTCTCTTTAAAAAGACCAAGTATTTTTCCTGCTATAAGAAGCTCCTTTCTTTCTTTCCTTAATCTTTCCTTCCATCCTTCCTTTTTTTCTTCTAACTGCCTATTTATCTCTCTTATCTTCTCAAATATAAGCCCTATAGCACCAGCAGTATTAAGGTCATCATTCATTACTGAGACAAATCTGCTTAAAAATCCCTCTCCATCTTCAGGAACATCCTTTATAGAAGCCTCTATCTCCTCTTCTGGACCTAATATCTCCTCTAATCTTTCAAGTGTCCTATATGCCCTAATAAGGGCAGATTTCATATCCCTTATAGCATCCTTTGAAAAATCTAATGGGCTTTTATAATGCCTTGAAAGAAGAAATAGTCTTATTACCTGAGGATGATAAAGCTTTATTGCATCCCTAATAGTAATAAAGTTTCCAAGTGATTTAGACATCTTTTCTGACTCAACTGTTACAAATCCATTATGAACCCAATATCTTGCAAACTCTCCACCATATGCACATATTGCCTGTGCCCTTTCATTTTCATGATGAGGAAATATGAGATCTTCTCCTCCTCCATGTATATCAAATGTTGGACCAAGATAGTGGCAGCTCATAACAGAGCATTC
>JALVZP010000227.1 GCA_027037575.1 Desulfobacterales bacterium
TTCTGTCTTGGTAAATGAGGATGCATGCAGGGGATGTGGTCTATGTGTTGCACTCTGCCCTTATGGTGCACTTGAAATAAGGCAGACAGAAAAGGGAAGGAAGGTTCATGTAATAGAGGTTGCATGTAAGGGATGTGGTGTTTGTGCATCCACATGCTATCAGCATGCACTTACTATTAATTGCTTCAGGGATGATCAGATCCTTGCACAGATAGATGCATTCTTAGCCCAAACACAAGGAGGTTAAAGGTGAGTTTCGTTCCAAAGATACTTACATTCTGTTGCACATGGTGAGGATATTCAGCGGCTGATCTGGCTGGAGTTTCCAGGCTGCAGTATTCACCTGATATAAAGATAATAAGGATTATGTGCACAGGAAGACTTGATCCTGTCATTGTTGCGGAGGCATTTCTTAAGGGACTTGATGGTCTTCTTGTTGTTGGATGCCATTTTGGAGATTGCCACTATGTAAGTGGGAACTATCACGCAAAAGCAAGGATTGATATGATAAAGAGACTATTTAGGCATATTGGAGTAAATGAAGAAAGGGTAGAGTTTAATCAATGCTCTTCTGGAGAGGCACAGAGATTTGTAGAAATAGTTACAGAATTTGACAAAAAGATTAAAGAGATTGGGCCACTTGGAGAAGATGGAGACAAGGTAAAGAAGCCAGAGATATTCCATAAGCTTGAAATAGCAAAGAGGGTGCTTTCAGGGGAAAAGATGAGATGGGTTATGGGAAAGAGGATGCCATTTCTTGAAACAGGAAACATGTATGGAGAGATATTTACTGAACACGAATTTAGAAGGGCAATCGATATGATAATTGTAGAGGAGACAGATGTTCAGGAAATACTTAGCAGACTTGAAAAAGGCCCTGCTTCTATAAAGGAGCTTTCAGAGGAGCTAAATATACCATCTGAAAGGGTATTCAGATATGTGCTGGCACTTAAGAGAAAAGGATTTATTGAATTAAAGAAAATAAAGGATCATCAACCTATATATCAAATCACTCAAGGGGTGTAAAAAGTGAAGAGGGTTCTTATTGTTGGTGCAGGAATAGATGGAATAAATAGGGCAATTGAAGAAAAAGAAAAGGGAAATGAGGTTACTCTTATTGAAAAGTTTCCTTCATTTGGACCAGAAAGGATCCCAAGAGATAGGATTATAGATCCAAAGGATCCTTTTATTAAACCAAGGATAGATGAGGTAAAAAATAAAGGAATAGAGTTTTTGCCTTATAGTGAAATAAAGAGGATAAAGAAAGAGAATGGGAACTATTCTGTAAAGATACTAAAAAGGGCACTCAGGGTTCATGAAGAAAAATGCAATGACTGTAAGGCATGTATAAAGGTATGTCCTGTAAATATGTTTGATGACTACAATGAAGGTGTTTGCTTTAGGACTGCAGTAGATTATTTTAGACCTGGTATATACAACATCTTTAAAGAGGATATGCCTGTATGCCAAAGGACATGCCCAATAAACTTGGATATAAGGACATATGTTGGACTTATCGCAGATGGAAAACCACTTGAGGCACTTAGGGTAATCAGGGAAAAGCTTCCTATTCCAGGAAGTATTGGCAGAATATGCCCACATCCATGTGAGACAGCATGTAATAGGCAATACTTGGATGAACCCATAAGCATATGCTTTCTAAAGAGATTTGCAGCAGATTCTGAGCTAAAAGAGGGGATAGAGCCAGTATATGAGACTCCAAAGGAAAAGTATCCAGAAAGGATTGCAATAATTGGAGCAGGGCCTGCTGGTCTTACATGTGCATATGATCTTGCAAGGCTTGGATATCAGAATATTACGATATTTGAGGCACTTCCTGTGCCTGGTGGTTATCTATGGGTCGGGATACCTCAATATAGGCTTCCAAAGGAGATATTGAAGAGGGAAGTAGATCTCATACTGAATATGGGAATTGAGATAAGGTATAATACAAAGGTAGGAAGAGATATCAGCTTTGAGGATCTAAGGAAGGAATATGATGCAATATTTATTGGTGCAGGATGTCATCAGGGAATGAAGCTAAGGGTTCCTGGTGAGGATGAGTATTATGGAAAGGGTATCGTAGATGGAGTGACATTTTTGAGAAGGGCTGCATTTAATGAGATTCCAAAGTCAGAGATAAAGGGAAAGCTCATTGTGGTTGGTGGTGGAAATACTGCAATTGACTCTGCAAGGGTTGCATGGAGATTAGGATATGAGGAGGTCTATATACTCTATAGGAGGTCAAGGGCTGAGATGCCTGCAAATCCATGGGAAGTTGAGGCAGCAGAAGAGGAGGGGATAAAGATACAGTATCTTTCTGCTCCTGTTGA
>JALVZP010000228.1 GCA_027037575.1 Desulfobacterales bacterium
ATACTGTGGAAAGAGGAAAAATACCTGATACATGGAAAGTCCAAGAATAAGAAAGTAGATAGTTATTGCTGTTCTGAATTCCCTTATCCTGAATATGGAAAAGTCTATGAGTGGCCTTTTGGATATAAGTTCAGAAATGAAGTAAAGGAGAAATCCTATTGCCGATAAGAAGCAAAGCTTTACAATGAACATGGATTGAAACCATCCCTTTTCTTCACCCTTTGAAAGGAGTGTCAGAAGAGAGATTGTTGCAACAGATATGAATATAAAGCTAAGGTAGTTTAGCCTGACCTTCTCCTTCTTTTCCATGACAGAAGGAATAAAAACTGAGCTTGCTACTATGTCCATAACCCCAATTGGGATATTTATGTAAAAGACATATCTCCAGTTAAAGTGTTCTGTAATATATCCACCAAGTGTTGGTCCTAATGCAGGAGAAAAGCTTACTGCAAGTGCATATATTCCCATTGCAAGCCCCCTTTTTTCAGGAGGATATATGGTAAAAAGGATTGTCTCTGCTGTTGAGACAAGAAATGCCTCACCAAGCCCTTGTATTGACCTGAATACAATCATTTCTGCCAAGCTGTTTGCATGACCACAGAGAAAGCTTCCCCCAGTAAAAAAGATCAAGCCAGAAAGAAATACATTCTTTAAACCAATATTTGCACTCACATTTGATACAAGAAGAAGTCCTGTTGCAGCAGAAATCATGTATGCAGTAACTACCCACTGAATACCATATATGTCTGTAGAAAGGGGTGCCATTATCTTTGGAAGGATTATCTCCACAACAGTGGTATCAAGTATTGCCATAAAGACGCCTGCAATCAGGATTGCAGTAAGGAATGCCCTCTCTATAGGAGATATCCTTTCATATATCTCCATTACCTTTCCCTCTTTATCTCTATCTCTCCGCCCATTCCAACAATAAGCTTGGAGACATCTCCTTCTGTAATCTTTACTTTTACCTGCATCCTTTGAACCACCTTTGTAAATTCACCTGCAGATATATCTCTTGGAACAAGTGCAAATTTTGCTGCACTTGCAGGAAGTATCTCTGTTACAACACCCTTATAGGTAAGATCTGGATATGCATCTATCTTTATCTTTGCAGGGCATCCAACATGGACTCCTCTTAGCTTTGTCTCTTCAAGAAGGACAAGTATGTAGATGTCTTTTGGATCAATCAGGGCATATACTGGTATTCCAGGACCTACCACATCTCCTACACTCCTATATTTCTTTGCAACCCTTCCATCTATGGGGCTAATGAGTCTGCAATATCTCAGATCAAGCTCTGCATTCTTTAATTTTTCCTTAAGTGCCTTTATCTGGGCATCTATCTCAGCTATCTGCTTTTTTAATTCATCTATGCTTTTTCTATTTGCCTTGATAAGCAATATCTCTTTCTCAGAAATAGAAAGCTGTTTCCTTAGTGCAGATAACTTTTTTAAAAGTGCCTTTCTTTGCCTTATCTTAGATATAAGCTCAGTATCTATCCTTTCATATGTTCTTTTTGCAACAGCCCCTTTTAAATAAAGATTCCTATATCTTCTCGTATCTCTTCTAAGCTGTTCAATCTGGGCATCCAAAGAGGATATCCTATCTTTTAAGGAACCTATCTGATCCTCTAACTCCTTTACCCTGTCTTTTGCTATCCTTTCCTTTATATCCAATATCTCTATAGTTTTTTTCAGTTTTATCCTTATTTTTTCCCTTTTATTCTTCTTTGCCTCTATTGTCTTTTCCAGCTCTTTTACAATAAGCTTATATGTGCTTGGATCTATCTCTGCAAGAAGCTCTCCTTTATGGACCTCCTCTCCTTCCTTCTTTGTCATCCTTATTATCTTTCCACTTACCCTCTGAAACCCAACATTATGTATGTCCTCAGTATCCACAAATACTGCATCTGTTATTGCATACTCCATCCTATGCCTTATCATTAATGCACCATATACAATCAGGAAAAGGAGCATCGCTATCAGCAAAAATACCGTAATCTTCCTTTTATTTAGCCTCATATCTGGCTCCTATTGCATGTTCTAATCTTGCTTTTGCAGTCATATATCCATAAAGGGCATTGTAGTAGTTTACTTCTGCCTGAGTAAGATATGTCCTTGCATCGAGAACCTCTGTTGAATTTGTAAGCTGCTCCTGATATCTTAGGTTTGTGATCCTGTAGTTCTCCCTTGCCTGATCTAATGCCTTTTTTGCAGTTTCTACATTCTTCAGTGCAACCTTCAGATTCTCAAATGCATCCTTTACTTCAAGCCTTATCTGATCCTTCAGCTTTTCAAACTCATAGCATATCG
>JALVZP010000229.1:0-7162 GCA_027037575.1 Desulfobacterales bacterium
ATGTCTGACTCCTTAGAAAAATGGATGATTTTTTCTATATTCCTTTCTGTTCCATCTACATCTGTAACATATGTTATCTTTTGTCCTGGTGTTATGATTGCTATTTCCTTAAGCAGCTTCTGAAAAGATATTCTTTTTTCCTTTATTATTTTTCCCTTCTCTTCCCATGTCACAGGAAAATCCATTTCTTGCTTCATGTCTTTATAGATTGCTTCCTTAAATCTATTTAACCATGGACCAACAGGAAGACCTAATTCTATAAGTTTTTCTTTGTTTATATTTACATGAAAATTTTCCTTTATTGAGAAGGCAAGACAAGGAATTCCTCCATGATCTAATATCTCTGTCTCTACAATAAAGCTTGGCTCTTTAAGCAATGTCTTAGAAAAAGGCATTTTTTCCTCTTTTCCTGGAGCAAATCTTCTGTTACAGAGATATTCCCTTCTTATAATCTTATCCCCTCTTAATTCATATGCTATTATCCTAAAGTCTGTTACATAATCTGAAACAAGATTCCATGTATATCCTGCCAGCTTTCCCTCTATGTTTTTCAAAAATCCATTTGGTCCAAAGAGATGAAGCCTTTTATCCCTTCCAAGGAATATCCTTAAAAGAAGATCAAATCCTATAAAATGATCCATATGTGTATGTGTAACAAATACATGGGTAATCTTAAGCATATCCCTTGCTGATAGCTCTGATATGTCTCCCAAATCAAACAGGATGGCTCTGCTCTGATACAGAAATCTTATGTAAAGGACAGGATCGTAGAATGGATCATTTACCAGGCTTGCATGAAAGATTGGCTTCATCTATTTTAAAGGTCTTCAAGATAGTCCTTTAATTTTTCCTTTAAGGAATCAGGCCATACATCTTTATAAATAAAAGCCCTGATCTCCTCTTTTGTAAGAGTTTCTAATATGGATTTTGGTAAAAGCCTTAGTGCTTCAATCCTTTCAGGATCTACATCTTTAATCATCTCTTTTATCTTATCTTCCATCTTAAATCTCCATCTTTTTTATTTTTTCATTTGGTATACTCTTTATCTTATCTCCACCAATAAATATGATCTTACAGGCAAGTTCAAAAAAGACTGCTCTTTTAATCAGAAGATCAATACTGTCTGCCATAGTAACAATTCCATGATTCTGCATAATTATTATGTTAGAAGACTTTGCCTTCTCAGTAACTGCCTCTGCCAGTTCCTTAGATCCTGGCAAATAGAATGGAATTCTCTCTATCTTCCCAATATAATAAGGAATCTCTGGTATGACATTAAAATCCTTAGGAAATGATTCTGTGCATGCTGCAATAGTAGAGTAAGGTGACTGAAAATGGAGTACAGTTTTTATATCGGGCCTCACTTTGTATATACCAGTATGAAATCTAAATTCAACAGAGGGCTTTATATTATTTAATACCTCTCCATCATTTATCCTGCAGATAGATATATCCTCTTCTTTTAATCTTTCTAACCATGAACCAGTGGCACTAATAATCATAATATCTTTATCTATACGCATGGAGAGATTACCACTGCTACACATTACCAACTTTAATTTTGCTATCCTGTGTGCAGTAGATAAAAAATTTTTTATTACTTTTCTATCAATTTCAATCATGGCTTGCGTCATGGATAGATATAAGATAAAAAACAAAGTTTAGTGTCAAGAAAAAAAGGAGGTTTCTATGAAAAAGAAAAGCCCTATAATGGTAATTCCTACTTATTGGAGGAGGGAAGAATGGTTTGGAATAAAGGATACTGATATTACATATGACCATCCTACTCCACTAAACCAGGAAGGAACACTTAAAAGGGCGATAGAGAGTGCAAATATATTAAAAGATAAGGATTTTATCCTTGTCATATTAGCTGTCTCAAATGCAGAGGATATAGAGGATAAGGTTGAAAAAAAGGTATTTAATATAATTTCAAATGTAGAAGCAGATTTTCCTATTTATTTCTTCAGTCATTCTCATCTGAAAAGTCTTAAAGAGAGCCTTAAGGAACATATAGATGAAAATCTGCTTAATTTCCTCAGTCTTAGAGGTTATTCTAATGTAAGGAATATGTGTCTTTTTCTAACATATCTATTTGATTCTGAAATTACTATCCTCATAGATGATGATGAAGTATTTGAGGATCCATATTTTATAAGAAAGGCAATGGAGTTCATAGGAAAGAATATAAATTCAGATTTTATAGGAGCTGTTGCTGGATATTATGTTCAACCAGATGGTGGATGGAGATTAAAAACAAAGGAGGAAAAATGGGCAAGATACTGGAATACAGCAGATAAAATGAATGAGGCATTTGAGATATTCATTGGAAGACCGCCAAGATTAAAGGTTACTCCCTTTGCATTTGGAGGGAATATGGTTATTCATAAAAAGATATTTTCTAAAATCCCTTTTGATCCAAATATTAGAAGGGGTGAAGATATTGATTTTCTTATTAACATGAGGATGTTCAATTTTAAATGTTATTTAGACAATACCCTTTTCATAAAACATCTTCCTCCACCAAAACCCTATCCTATCTGGAAACAAATGAGGGAGGATATTTACAGATTTTTGTATGAGAGAGAGAAGATAAGAAAGCAGAGAAAGATAGAAGGTATGTATTATGTGAAGGTGGAAGAATTTGATCCTTATCCTGGTGCATTCTTAAGGGATGATCTGGAGGAAAAGATATATAAAGCAAGCCATCTGTTAGCAGAATATTATAGAGAAAAGGGTTTAGAAAGAGATGCAGAAGAAGCGCTCAGAAATATAAAGATAGTAGAGGAGTATGAATGGTTAAAAAAAGATCCTTTTTCGTATTACTTAAAGATACAGAATGATTGGGGAAGGCTTATGAGATTTTTGGAAGAGATAGATTTGAGAGAAAAAGCAAAAGCTACTATTCAGCTGGTAAAATAAAAGATGAAGTTGGCAGTTCAAATCAGGGATCTTTCTAAGACATTTATACAAGGTATTATAAGAAAGAAGAGGAAGAAGGCCTTAAAAAATATAAGTATGGATGTTCCTGAAGGTTCAATATGCGGTGTCTTAGGTCCAAATGGTGCAGGAAAGACAACACTTCTTTCCATAATAGCAGGCATACTTATTCCTGATAAAGGAAATATATTAGTCTTTGGAGAGGATCTTTATTCAACTAAGGGTATAAAAAAGGTACAAAACTTTATTAACATCTCCTCTGGGCATGCAAATTTTTTGTGGAATATGACTGTAAAAGAGAATTTCCATTACTATGGGATGTTGTATGGAATAGATAATAAAGAAAGGAATAAGAGGATTGAAGAATTGATAGATCTTTTTTCTCTTAATTCATATAAAGATGTCAGATTTTCTGAGCTTTCTACAGGAACAAAGCAAAGGCTTTCCCTGGCAAAGGCATTTATAAATGATCCCAAGATAGTGTTACTGGATGAACCAACAGTTGGTCTTGATCCAGATGTTGCAATGGATATAAGGAGGATAATAAAGGAATTTCATAAAAAAAAGGATATAACCTTTATCCTTACTACCCATAATATGGAAGAGGCGGAAGAGCTTTGTGATGAAGTATCTTTTATATTTGATGGCCAAATAAGGGTAAAGGGAAGGCCAAAAGAACTCAAAAAAAAGTTTAATATTGGGGATAGGATTATAATAGAATTAAAAGAAGGTCATACCTTTTCAAAGGATTTCTTTATAAGCGGACTTTTGAACATAAGTATATCTAATTCTTATGCATCTATTGTGGTGGATGATCATAGTATAAGACTTCCTGAGATTATAAACAGATTTATAAAAGAAGGTATTCAGATAAAAAGGATGGAGATAAGGAAGGCAGATCTGGAAGATGTCTTCATCAGCTTTTCGAGATGAGATTGTAAAAACAAATGCATTTTTATTTAAGAGCTGGATAATAGCAAAGAGGGATATATTTGGCCTATTTGAGGTATTATTCTGGCCACTTATTTCTTTCCTTTCTGTTGGTTTTCTTTCTGATTTTGCATCCCTTTCATCTGATATGAAAGGATTTATCCTTATAGGTGTTATATCCATGAATACAATACAGGTATGCCAGCTGGATGTGGCGTATGTGCTTCTCTATGATATATGGAGTAAGGCATTAAAGCACAGTTTTGTTGCACCTATAGGAATCAGACATATCCTTATAGGATCCATGGTAGTTGGAATAATAAGAGGTGGGATTGTATTTCTTATACTTGCTTTCTTAAGCCAACTGATTTTTCATTTTAATATACTCGTTCCAGATATTTCAGCCACATCTCTTTTTCTATCAGGTCTTTTTTTGAATGCGGCTATTGTAGGGATATTAGTTTCTATCTTGGTTTTGACAATAGGATATAAAGCAGAAGTCGCTGCATGGTCAGTAGTAAGTCTTATGTTTCTTATATGTGGAATATATTATCCTATATCAATTCTTCCTCATTGGGCACAGATAATAGCAAAGACTTTGCCATTAACCTATTTTTTGGAATATTATCGTATATTTTATGGATTTACTCCTTCTTGTTCAGATGTATTAGTAAAAGGTTGTTTTTTGCTTTTTTTGTATCTAATTCTGGAAATATATATAATGCATTTATCTCTTAAAAGGGCAAAACAAAGCGGAATGCTTCTTAAACTTTCTGAGTAGATAAGGAGATTAAGATGGAGCTTGAAATAAAAGATGTGGCAAGGCTTATGGATCTTCCTGAAATAACTATAATGAGATGGATAAGACAGGGAAAAATTCCATTTCGCATAAAAAATGGAAGATATGTCTTTGATAAAGAGGAGCTTATCTCCTGGGCAAAGCTACACAATATTATCCTTAAAGAAGAAGATGAAGAGATTGCCAAAAGAGAAGATGAAGAAATAACCCTTTCTGAAGCTATAAAAAGGGGAGGAGTATATTTTGGACTAAAAGGAAATAATGTTTATGAAGTGCTTAGAAATGCCGTGAATATGATTCAGCTTCCAGAAGGAGTAGATAAGGAGATGGTATTTGAGAAATTAATACAAAGAGAAGAGCTTTGTTCAACAGGGATTGGGGAAGGAGTTGCAATCCCACATCCAAGGCATCCAATTAAAGGTCTAAAAAATATGATTGCTGTATTTTTTTTAGAAAAAGAGATAGATTATCACGCCCTGGATAATAAGCCAGTCTTTGTCCTTTTTCTTATACTTACTTCATCTACCAAAGTTCATTTAAGACTTCTTTCTAAGTTGAGCTTTTGTCTTAGAAAAAAAGACTTCATTTCTTTTTTAAGAAGGTGTAAAAGTGCTCAAGAATTAATAAAAAAGATAGAAGAACTGGAGAAATCAGAAAAATAAATATCATGATTTCTTTCCATAGGGATGAGAGAATAAAGCTGATAATAATAGCTGTATTTGTAGGAATTGGTGGAGGGCTGGCTTCACAATTATTGGATAAGAGTTTAGAGTTAGGAAGAGAGATATTATTTAGATATAAAAATGAATGGTATTTTTTCATTTTTCCAGCAATAGGCGCAATTTTTTCTTCCATTTTTTTAATTTATATTTTCAAAGATGTGGGTGGCCATGGTGTTCCTGAAGTCATCTACAGTGTTACAAAGAGAGGTGGTCTTTTAAGGCTTAGATCCAGTTTTTCAAGACTTGTATCCTGTGCCTTTACGATAGCAAGTGGTGGATCTGCAGGACCAGAAAGTCCTGTAGTAATTAGTGGTGCAAGTATTGCCTCAAATATTGCCTGTTTTTTTAGAATGAAAGACAGACAGAGGATTGCCCTTGTTGCAGGAGGATCTGCTGCGGCCATTGCATCCATATTTAATGCGCCTGTTGCAGGAATAGCCTTTAGCTTAGAGGCAATACTTGGGGAATGGACTACTACAAATTTAGTAACAATAGCTGTAGCATCCGCTATTGGAACAGAAGTGTGTCGTATATTCCATGGAAATCAGATACCGTTTAAAGGTGGACCATTTGTTATCACAAACTTGGATCTCATTGCATGTATAGGTCTTTCCTTTTTTTCATTTATTTCTTCTCTTTTCTTTATGAGATTGCTTAGACATATCAGGCATGTCTCTAATAGGTTTATTTCGTCTATGGTTATAAGATCAGGTATTGGAGGGCTTCTTGTAGGTGTAATTGGTATGTTTTTGCCAGATGTCTTAGGAGAGGGTTATGAACCCATAAGGAATGTTATATATGGTCATTATTCTTATGGAATAATTATTTCATTACTCTTGGTAATAGGAAAGATTGTAGCTACATGCTTTACCATAGGAACAGGAGGTATAGGAGGGATCTTTGCTCCTTGTCTTGTGGTTGGAAGCTTTTTGGGACTATTCTATTATAAGCTACTCGTTTTTTTATTTCCATCCATTCATTGGGCTGGACAGGCATATTTTAGCCTTCTTGGTATGGCAGGGGTTTTAAGTGGGGTTATCCAAGCACCTATGACGGGAATATTTTTGATTACAGAGATTACTGGAGGATATGAGGTATTAGTTTCTGTTGTCCTTGTCTCTGTTATAAGTGCATCTTTAATTAGATTTTTCGAACCATTTTCAGTATATCACCAGGAGCTTGCGGCAAGAGGGGAACTTTTGAGACCAAGGACAGACAGACGTATACTCTCTGAGCTGAATATTTTAGAATTAATTGATAGAAACTATTATCCATTAAGGCCGGATATGAGGCTTAGGGAGTTTATAGAGATTATCAAAAATACAGATTATGATTTCTTCCCTGTGATTGATCCAAAGACAAACCAGTATATTGGTCTTATCCATGTAGATGATATCAGGGCATATTTGTTTGATCCAAATCTTTATGATACAATCCTTGTAGAAGAACTTATTGACCCGGATACACCAGTTGTTTCTCTTGAAGATGAGCTAAAAGATATTATCAATTTATTTGATTATGGACATGATGCTACCCTTCCTGTTGTGCAGGATAAAAGGTTTATAGGCTTTATTTATAAATCAAAGATATTGGATCATTATAGAAAAGAGCTAATAGTTGAGGAGGAGATCTAAATGAAAAATGAACTTTTGCATGTCTTTAGAAATACTCCATTTGGAAGGGAAACCCTTTTTCATTCCATATATTTTTGTAAAAATACAGCCACAGAACTGAGAGTATATATTCCCAACTTTAAGGAATTTCTTATGTA
>JALVZP010000229.1:7172-7655 GCA_027037575.1 Desulfobacterales bacterium
TGAATCATATCTTTTAGATCCAGCTACTGCAAGAAAACATGCAGAGGAGATAATAAGAAGCGAAGGTCTTATCCCAAACTTTATTGAACCAAAAAGCTATACTGCCTCTACACTTCCAGATATCCCAGTGGATTTCAAATATATGACATGCCCAAGGAGCATGAGTGATGTCTCCCGTAAGATAGGTTTTGGTTATATTGGCCCTAAGGTAAGAAATATTGTAAGGCATGCAACTTTTCCTGTTCTTCTTACTGTCCCAGTATTTAAAGAATGGCATAACATTACAGTATTTTTTGGTGGCTCTAATAATGCTGGAAAGGCTGTAAGATATGGAATAGAAATAAGTAAAACTTCTGGTTTCCCATTAATACTTTTTACACAGGCAGAAGGGAAAGACAAAAGCTATTATGAAAAGGAGCTAGATAGTAGTGGACTTTTAAAAGAACTTACAGAGCTCGACTTCACATGGCCTTTCTTTGAATA
>JALVZP010000230.1 GCA_027037575.1 Desulfobacterales bacterium
GGATATAAGATAATGGATTCAAATATCTGTAACCTAAATAGAAAAAAAATCTTACTATGTCTTTCAAAAGAGTTAAAGGGTCTTTTTCAAGATCAACAAATAGATCTTGGGAAATAAGTAAAAAAAATCTCATAAGAATTTTTGATTTAATAAGATCAAATCCTTTTAATTCAGGGAAGAATTCTTTTATTCCAAAAAGTTCTCTCCACTCTGTTGTTTTCTTTTTTGATAATCTGATCCCATTTTTTAGATTTTCCCTTGCCCAGTCAAAATATTCTTTTATATTTTTAAGGATCTCCTCTTCTGCATTATGGAAGATTAGATCCTCACTAATATTTGAAACTGGAGTTAATTCAAGCCCCTTTGGTCTTTCAAGTATCTTCTCAAAGATCTCTTTAACAATAGGATCCCATTTATAATAATTTTTATCTACCTGGAATATCCATCTTATTCTATGTTTTGAAAAAAAGCTTAATAGCCAAAAAGGGAAGTAATCTTCTAAAATTTCTATATCTAAATCTTCTACATCTCCGATCTTCTCTTTTAATCTTTCAATATCTCTATCGTCTGTTGGATCAATTTTTTTAAAAAACCATAGAGTGGCATAGAGGACTTTCTTTTCAAGCTCAGAAAAGTATTCCCAGAATTTTAGAAGGAGCTCTCTATTCAAAATAAAGTCAACAATCTCTTTTGCAAGTTCTGTCTTTGTCTTTTTTGTAAGATCCTCTTTTTTCTTATCTCCTCTTATCCTCCTAAAATTAGAATATATATTTTTTAGGATGGTCTTATTTATTTTGGAGATCCTTTCAATGAGCTCTGCTTTTTTCTCTGAGGAAATCATCTATTGCAGAAACTATCAGCATAAAGTAAATTGTTTAAAGCAATTCTATCACTTACAATGAAATGATTCAATGTGGGGTAGATGATATGCTGATACTGAAAGATGTCTATAAAGGATATACATTTGACTTAGACAAGGCAGTATCTCCAAAAGAAACAATAAAGAGATTTAAGGAGAGGGTAAAAAAAACAGGTCTGGATATACTTGATAGAACTATAAGGGTAGATAACGGAAGGCTTGGTATTCCTGTGTATGTAAGTATCTGTGGAAAGGATGCAAGAGAAATTATAGGCTCAAGAAAACAGATGGGAAAAGGAGGAACACCGGAGCAGGCAGAGGCAAGTGCAATAATGGAGCTTGCAGAAAGATTCAGCCTTTTTAGCTTCTTAAAAAGGGACTTTATAAAAAAGAGCTACGAGGAAGTAAAAGAAAAGGCAATCTCATATCAGGACATTGCGAGATCTGTGCATGATAGAGGAGAGGCAGAAAGGGTATGTCCTGTATTTTCAAGGCTTTCCCTCAGGTGGTCTCCTGCCTATGACCTAACAGACAAAGAGGAAATACTTATCCCAATAGACTGGTTCTTTATGATAAATCAATATAATGGCTCCTCTTCAGGAAACTGCAATGAAGAGGCAATTCTTCAAGGAATGTGTGAAGTAATAGAAAGACATGTTTCTGATGTTGTAAGCAGTAAAAGGATAAATGTCCCTTCTGTAGATATATCTGATCTGAGGGATCCTCTTGCAAAAGAGCTCGTAGAAAAATACAAAAAGGCAGGAATAAGGTTGTATATAAACGATTTTTCCCTTGATACAGGGATCCCTACCATAAGTGTGATTGCCTATGATCCTACCACATTTCCAAAGTTGAGCGAGATAGTATGGACAGCAGGAACAACAACAAATCCTGAGAAATCCCTTATAAGGGCACTTACTGAGGTTGCCCAGCTTGCTGGAGACTTTAATACTGGATCATGCTATGATCCAAGTGGCCTTCCAAAGCCAAAGAGCTTAGAAGAGATAAGTTACCTTATAGGATCTGAAGAAAAAATACATATTCAAGACCTTCCAGATATATCTGATGAGGATATAAAGAAAGAGATAGAAAATGCTATAGATGTGCTTAAAAAAGATGGCTTCAGGGTTATCACTGTAGATATTACCCATCCTTCTCTTGAAATACCAGCATTTTATAACATAATACCTGGCACACATTTTAGACAGAGGGCAAAAGCAGGTATGGGAATGTTTTTATCCAGGATTGTGGTAGAAAATTATGACCCTTTCTCTGCACTCAAGATTCTGAAAGAAATAGAAGCTATTTTGCCATCCAGATATTATATAAGCTTTTATATAGGCATGATCTTTATGAAGTTGGGTAACATGGATAGCGCTATTGAGTATTTTAAAAGAGCTCTTGAACTTGAACCAGATCAACAGGATATTCCTACTATATATTCAT
>JALVZP010000231.1 GCA_027037575.1 Desulfobacterales bacterium
TCTGTCATAGGTTGCCCTCCCATCCTGGTAGTGCTTTTATTTTCCTTTCCCAGGTTATATCCATTTTCTTCATTATATCAAGGATGAGGTGGGCAGCCTCCTTTCTCTTTATTATCTCCCCCTCCAGATGGTAAATATCTCTATACCTATCTGGGCAAAGAGCCTATAAATAATTGACTTTTACAGCAAGGATATGTTTTAAAATGGATTAAATTAAAGATACAAGGAAAGAATAATGAATAGAATAGCAGAAATAAAAAGAAGGACAAAAGAAACAGATATATTTGTCAAGATAGACCTGGATGGAAAGGGAGATGCAGATATAAATACGGGAATCCCCTTTATGGATCATATGCTTACCCTTATGTCATTTCATGCATTTATGGATATGCAGATAAAGGCAAAAGGAGATATTGAAGTAGATTATCATCACACGGTAGAAGACTTGGGAATATGTGTTGGAATTGCCATAAAAGAGGCATTAAAAGATATGTCAGGTATAAAAAGGTTTGGCGAGGCAACTATTCCAATGGATGAATCCTTGGTAAGGACAGTAATAGATATATCTGGAAGGCCATTTCTTGTATATAATGTATTTCCAAAAAAGACTATTACAAAGGACTTTGATATAGGTCTTATAAAAGATTTTTTTTATGCACTTTCTATGAATGCCAGGCTTACTGTCCATATAGATCTTATAAGAGGAGAAGATCCTCATCATATTTCAGAGGCAGTATTCAAATCATTTGCAAGGGCATTTGATAAGGCAAAGCACAAAGAGGAAAGAACCAAGATCCCTTCTACAAAAGGTATCTTATAATGAAGAAAATCCTTTTTTTTTCTATTCTGACCATATTTTTTTTAAATGCATGTTATAACAGATATACCTTCAGAAGAGAAAGGAAGATTCCTTGTCTGCACAGGATAGTAGTAATTGGATTCAGACCAGGAAGACCTATATTTAAAAAAAGTTCGTATTTAAGATGCATTATCTCAGGAAGCACATTTAGGGGAGAGATTGTTTCCAAGGAAGTATTAAATACAATGGAAGAAATGCTCCTGAAGGAGCTCTCTAAGAAAAAAGGTTTAGAGATAATTCCTCCATCAGTTGTAGAAGAGACATTCCTGGATGTGTATAATGTCATAGACAATACCTCAAAAAGAGAACTTCTTTTGGAATACCTGAGGCAGATTGGAATTACCTTTGATGCAGATGCCGTTATGATAGGGCACGTATTTAGATGGGAAGAAAGGATTGGATCAGACTTTGCAGCATCAAAACCTGCATCTGTTAGTTTTGACCTTCATCTTATAGACACAGAAAAAGGGGAGGTTGTGTGGACAAAGGAATTTGACAAGACCCAACAATCTCTTACAGAGAATCTTTTAGGTATAAAGATATTTGTAAAAGGAAAAGGGAAGTGGTTGACTGCAAAGGGACTTGCAGGGATTGGAATTTCAGAAATAGTAAAAGATCTATTTAAGACACAGAAGGGTTGCAGATGATTATTATACCAGCAGTGGATATAAAAGAGGGAAGATGTGTAAGGCTTAAGCAAGGTATTGCATCTGAAGAGACCATATTTTCTGATCAGCCTGAAGAAATGGCAAAGAGATGGTATGATATGGGTGCACAGAGAATACATGTAGTAGATCTGGATGGTGCATTCTCTGGAAGGCCTGTAAATATTAGGCTGATAGAGAAGATAGTAAAAAATGTTCCAGCGGAGATAGAGATTGGCGGAGGTATAAGGGATATTGATACCATAAAGAGATACATAGAGATTGGAGTAAAATATGTTATACTTGGCACTGTTGCAATAAAGAATTCTGATATGGTAATAGAGGCATCTGAAATTTTTCCA
This sequence comes from Desulfobacterales bacterium, assembly GCA_027037575.1. GTDB lineage: Bacteria > Desulfobacterota > DSM-4660 > Desulfatiglandales > JALVZP01 > JALVZP01. Next base: position 1,866 of record JALVZP010000231.1, read on the forward strand.
GGAAGGATAATACTTGGCATAGATGCAAGGGATGGAAAGATTGCAGTTGAGGGATGGACAAAGGGAGAAGATGTTACCCCAATAGAGATAGCAAAGAGATTTGAGTCCTCTAAAATTTCATCAATCATATATACTGATATAAAGAGGGATGGAATGAAGACAGGGCCTAATATAGATGTAATAAAGAAGCTTGCAAGTTCTACGAATATCCCCATAATTGCATCTGGAGGTATAAGCAGTATAGAGGATATAAAAAGGCTTCTTCCACTTAAGAGCTATGGCGTAGAAGGAGTTATAATAGGAAGGGCCTTATATGATGGAGATATAAATTTGGCTGAGGCAATAAAGATAGCAAAGGAAGGGGTGTGATTATGTATACTGCAAGTGATCTTAGAAAGGGTCTAAAGATAGTTATAGATAATGAACCTTAT
>JALVZP010000232.1 GCA_027037575.1 Desulfobacterales bacterium
TGGTTCATCAAAGATGAGCAAAAAGATTGCCTTAGAGGCTGCAATTGTAGTGTGGAAACTGAGATTTAACGAATTAATAAAAATCAAGGAATGAGTAAAACCTTATTAAGCATTCTTATAACCACCTACAATAGAGCATACTTCTTAAGACAGCTTTTAGAGAGCATATTGAATAGATGCGGAAGTTTTGATGATGTAGAAATTGTTGTTTTTGATAATGGTTCAACTGATTCTACTCGATATGTAATTAGGGAATTCAAAAAAATAATACCAAATCTGAGAAGTTACAGAGTAGATAAAACATTGGATTTCACAGGTGGATATTTTGAGCTTTCTAAGTTAGGGAAAGGAGAATACTTTTGGTATATTGGGGATGATGATATAGTTACTGATTCTATAGACATTGTTGTTCATTTTTTGAAAGAGAATAGGCCTGACATAGCCTTATTAAATCACTGGTTTTACATACAAGAGGAAGAAAACAAACCAAAAAAGATGATGAGGAAAAAAGATAATTTTTTGTTTAAAGAAAATAGAACAATTTTATTTAAGGATTACAAAAATTACCTAAGAAAAGTGAAGCACATAAATGGATTCTTCACTCATATATCTCCCTGTATTGTAAAAAGGAAAGAATTTTTAAAGCATATCTCTGACGACATTATAGGGAAGTATAGAAAATCAAGAAGTCATCACATATTCATCTATCTTTCTGTGTTGAGAGATTCTTCTTCTGTAGCCTATATAAATGAGAAGATGGTATGTTTGAGAACTGGTGCAACCTTTGAAGAATGGACTACTCCTTCTGGAAGATTGGAAAGAATAAGGATGGGATCTGAATATTTTTTGGAGATGGTCAAAGATGTATTTGGAGAAGGAGAAGAGACAGATATATTTAAGAGATTAATTTTGAAAAATGACATCTTTATCTTGATTATCGGATCAAAATTGAAATTGAACAATGCAGACATAACCTATTACTTAAAGGTATTTAGGATGCTAAAAGATAAGTATAAATTCATTCCTTTTTTCTGGTATGGCATTGTTCCATCCATGCTTATACCCTCTTTTTTATATAAACTTGCTTACAGGTATCTGGTTTCATAAAGGTGATTTTTAGAGATAAAGATGTAAATAAAAATCTTACTTTTATCTCCTTAGCCTTTATTTACACAAACATATTGGGATATTTATTCCATCTTTATGTAAGCAGAAGGCTTTCTCCAGTTGGCTATGGAGAGTTTATGGTCTTATATTCTCTTATGCTTGTAGGAGGAAACATTGCTAATATTTTCATACCTGTTACTGTGAAGGAATTGATAGATTTGTCTGATCAAAATGAAGTATTCCGCTATTTAAGGAAGTTTTCTTTCCTTGTAGGTGCTATATTTTGCATTATTGGATTTCTTTTATCTCCCTTTTTAAAGGAGTTCCTCAATATAACTTCCTATTTTTATATTTGGATTGTCTGCCTCTGTTGGTTAAGTATGTTTATCTTATCAGTAGAAAGAGGATTTTTGCAGGCAAGAGAAGAATTTGGATTGCATGCCATATCTCTTTCCTTAGAGCTTACTATAAGACTTCTCTCTGCTTTCATCCTTTTATACTTAGGATTTAAGGTATCAGGTGCCATAAGCTCTTCATTTATTGGTCTTCTAATAGCACTTACCTTTCTTCTCTTTATCAACGGGAATCTCTTTGGTCTTTCTAAGAAGGTATCCTTAAGAAATATCATCTCCACCGCAATGTATATCTCACCGGCAAGTTTCATAATATACGCTGATAGTCTCTTCATAAGAAAGATATTCGATCCCCATTGTGCTGGAATATTTGCTTCTGTCTCTATCTTGGGAAAAGGAATTATAAATTTTTGTATCTCTTGTTTTAGCGTCTTTTTTCCAAAGTTTGTCAAATTAAGATTTAGCAATTTTAAAAGTTTCTTTATGAGATCTTTTTTGTTCGTCTGTATTTTCTATTTAGCAATTGAAGTCCTATTTCTCTTTTTTGGAAAGATCATCTTCCTTTCCTTGTTTGGAAAGGAATTCTTTGAAGGGACTAAATATTTATGTGCATATATTGGTTTCACCTTTACTATTGCACTTTCCATCTTGGCTATTAATGCATTTACTGCATTAAAGAAAAAGATCTACCTTATTTACATGCATCTATTCATCTACTATCTTTCCTGTGCAGCCTTTATCTATATCTCCAAGGTCGCTATAACCTCTTATATACTGTGCCTAAGTGCTGTTAATTTAGTATTTCTGACAAGTTACTTT
>JALVZP010000233.1:0-1364 GCA_027037575.1 Desulfobacterales bacterium
TCCTCTTTCAAGACCTTCTATATTATGGGCATATATGTAAATTTCAAATGGATAAAGTGCACCAGCAGAAGGAGCTGCTCTTAAGGGAATACCAAGATATCTTCCTGTAATTCCCTGTGCAGAAAATAGGAGATTTGAAAGCTCCTTTAAAGATATTGCTTCATCCCTGTAATCTCTTATAGATCTTCTTTTTCTTATTGCATCTTCAAGGATAATTCCTCTGTAATCAGGTGTTGGTAGCTTAATCCTTCTTATCACATGAACTTTGTATAGAATCTCTTTTTTGATTTTAAATGGAAAATTTAGCTTTGTCCTTTCCTGAAAATCCTCTCCAACTCCAGCAAAAACTAAGCCTATTATCAAAATTGAAGCAATTCCCATCTTTTTACTTCATGCCAAAATAAAATCATTTTGTCTATAAGAAAAACTGCCTTTTAATAAGCTAAATAAGGTTTTTATAGACAAAGGATCCTTATTTTAGCATAAAAATAGTGTGAGGAATGAGCTAGCCCTGTAATTTTTGCACCACTATTGCCTCTAAAAAGACAAAAGAGGTGGAGGCAGAAAGGGATTTTTTATCGGATGCCCTAAAAAGGCTAATAGATCAAGGGTATTCATGGAGAAACCTTAATATCCCCTGTTAATGAAAATCTTAAACCCTGGATAATATGTCCCCCAGCATCTTAAGATGTCTCTTTTCATCAGCTATAAGTTGATTAAATACATCTCTTGCCTTTTCTTCTGCCAGCCTCAATATTCTCATGTATAGGTCTAAGGAGTTTACTTCCATTTGCATACAAAATTCTAAGAGGCTCTTTTTATCCCTCTTAATTGAAAGTATCTTCTCAAGTGCCTTTGAGATAGAAATTCCTCCTTCAATAAGCCCCTTAAATCTTTCATCGGACTTCACATCCTTTGCTATTGAGGAGATTTTTTCCTTATGCATCCTTTCCACATTTGAAAGCATCTCAAATACATCCTTTAATTCAGAAAAGGAGGGATCTTTGCTTATCTTCTGATAAAACTTCTCTGCTCCATCTTCAAGACTATATGCCAAAGAGATAAATTCATGTGGTTCCTTTAATCCTTCAGTAAGCCTTTCCAGGTCTTCAAGTCTTCCTGTTGCTATCATGTCATTCCATGCCCTTATTCCACCTTCCATTGAATACACATCCACATCTAAATTGTGTGCAATCAGCTTTGCTGCAGCAAGGCTTCTTACACCACTTCTGCAATATGTGATAATCTCCTTTTTGTCTTTTAATTCTGATATCCTATCAGGAAGCTCAGAAAGGGGTATAAGAATAGCTCCAGGTATATGGCCTTCCTCATACTCATTTGGTTCTCTTACATCCAGGAGAAAT
>JALVZP010000233.1:1374-2267 GCA_027037575.1 Desulfobacterales bacterium
ATTTCCTCCTTCCTAACTCCATAAGCATATCTATTAGTTTATTTAGATCAGAAATGGAATAATTACAACTCATATCCTGACAAAGAAGGGCCAATGTCCTCTCTGTTTTTTTATCTTTCTTAAAAAGGAGAATACCTTCAGGAAAAAACTGTCTTCTTAAGGTATAGATCCATCTATCAGCTTTCTCTTTACTTTTTGCACTCAAGGTAAGCTCCCATCCAGGTCCAATATAGAGGTCTGCTGCTATCATTGCTGAAGGATACATCCAGGGAGCGTCCTTTACATAAGAGAAGAGAATATCAAGGGTCTTAGAGGCCATTTCTCTATATTTCTCTTTTCCTGTGATCTTAAATAGCCTAAGGAGATTAATTACCATTGCTGCCTGACCAGAAGGAAGACTTCCCTCTTTAAATACCTTCCTTTTCCCAATAACTGGATCATCTTGAGAATAAAAGAAACCACCATCCTTATCCCATAGCCTGCTTATTGCCTCATCAGTAAGGTATATCCAATTATGAATCAGTTCTTCTTCATATGTGGCTTCGTATAACTCAAAAAGGGAGATACCAAGGAAGGAATAATCATCTAAGAATGCAGGTATGGATGCCTCTCCCTCAAAGAAGCTATGCATAAGCCTTTCTTTTTTCCACAAAAATTCTTTTATAAATTGCCATGAATTCATTGCATAAGACAGAAGATCCTCTCTTTCAAAGACAGAAGAGGCAAGGGAAAGGGATGCAATCATAAGGGCATTTATATCAGAAAGTATCTTTTTGTCCTTTTTTGGATGCACCCTTTCAGACCTTACTTTCTGAAGTTTAAGCCTTATTCTATTCCATCTCTCCAATATCTCTTCTTTTCTCATACCGAGTCTTTTAGAAAGCTCTTCAGGG
>JALVZP010000234.1 GCA_027037575.1 Desulfobacterales bacterium
CTGTTGGTCCATGGTTAAATAGATTTAAGGAAGCAATCTATAAAGACATGAAGCAAGAAATGGATTTTCCTGTGACATGGGAAGAGAAGGGAAAAATAATAAAGGAAAAAAGAATATTTTTTCAGAAGCTGCTTAAGGAAATAGCAATCATAACACCAGGACAAAAGATAACATATGTTACAGATGTAGATGGAACAGAAAGGAATATAGAAAAAATCATCCATTTTTCTAAGGAGTCAGACATCCTATTTATAGAAGCTACTTTCTTAGATAAAGACAAAGATCTTGCAAAGAAAAAATCGCATTTAACTTCAAAACAGGCAGGAATGATAGCAAGGATGGCAAATGTAAAAAAGCTTGTAGTCTTTCATTTTTCACCCAGATATTTTGAAAATCCAAAAGCCTTAATAGAAGAGGCAATGAATGAGTTTAAAAAACAAGCAGTTTTGTGATATATTTTTGTTATTTCAAAGCATAGGGGGAAAAAATGGCAAAATATATGGTCAATTTTATACCTGTAAATAGGTCAACATTTGTAGAGGAAGGAGAGACAATAGCTGAAGCAGCAAGAAAGGCAAATGTGTATATTAAAAATCTTTGTGGTGGACAGGGTATATGTGGACAGTGTCGTGTTCAGATACTTTCTGGAAATGTAAAACTGGAAGAAAAGGCAAAAGCATTCTTTTCAAAAGAAGAGTTAGAAAAGGGATATGTGCTTGCCTGCCAGGCCCGAATTTACGACAACGTAGAGGTTCTTATCCCTCCAGAAAGTAGAATGGAGGGTGCAAAGATACTTACAGGTGAAATGATAAAAGCAACAGAGATAGAGCTATTGCCTTTAGTAAAAAAGACATTTTTAGAACTCCCACACCCCACTCTTGAAGATAATGTTTCAGATTTTAAAAGACTAAATAGAGAATTGAGAAAAAAGACAGGCTGGCATGATTATGAAATATCCCTTTCTTCTCTGAGAAAATTAAATTCTACATTAAGGGAGAGTGATTTTAAGATTACTGCATCTATTGCAAAACAGAGAAGTGGCTACAGGATAATAAACATAGAAAATGGTAATACTATTAATGTGCACTATGGAATAGCATTAGATATTGGAACAACTACTGTTGTTGCACAGCTTGTAGAGATGAATACGGGAAGGGTTCTTGGAGTAACAGGTATGCCCAATCCACAGGCAAGCTATGGAGAAGACGTGATTTCTCGAATCATATTTGCATGTGATAAAAAAAATGGGTTAGATGAACTTCATAAAGTAATAATAGATGCGATAAATCAACTTATAGAGACTCTTACAAAAGAAAAAGATATTCCATCTGAAGACATAATAGCCTTAGTTGCTGCAGGAAATACTACTATGAGTCATTTGTTTTTAAAACTTATGCCGTGCACTATAAGGCTTGATCCATATGTCCCTGTTGCAGATACATATCCTCAAGTATTTGCAAAAGAGCTGAATATAGAGATTAATCCAGAGGCAATTGTAGAAACACTTCCAAGTGTAGCATCATATGTTGGTGGAGATATAGTAGCAGGTGTAATTGCATGTGGTATATCAGAAAGACCAGAGATTACAGCACTTATAGACATCGGAACGAATGGAGAGATAGTAATTGGTAATAATGAATGGCTTGTATGCTGCTCTGCATCTGCAGGGCCTGCCTTTGAAGGTGGAGGAACAAGATGTGGAATGAGGGCAACAAGGGGAGCAATAAATGAATTAACCATATCGGATGGAAAGGTATCCTATAAGACAATTGGAAATGCAAAACCAATAGGCCTTTGTGGATCCGGTCTGATTGACTGCATGTATGAGCTTGTAAAAAATAAGATTATAAGACCAGATGGAAAATTTGAAAGAGACTTAAAAGATGAAAGATTCTCTATAGTAGACGATATTCCACAGTATACCTTAGTTCCAGCAGAGGAAAGTGGGACAAAAGAGCCTATAGTGATAACTGAGGCAGATATTGATAACCTTATGAAATCAAAAGGTGCAATATTTGCTGCAATGAAGTCCTTAGTAGATTATATAGGAATAACATTTGATCAGATAGAAAAGCTGTATGTTGCAGGTGGGTTTGGAAACTATCTGAATATAGAAAAGGCAATAGGAATTGGGCTTTTACCAGATATGCCAAGAGATAGGATAGAGTTTGTTGGGAACACATCACTTGCAGGAGCAAGGATATGTCTCCTTTCAGAGAAGGCCTTTGAAAAGGCATTTGTAATATCTCGTGCAATGACAAATAT
>JALVZP010000235.1 GCA_027037575.1 Desulfobacterales bacterium
GTCTTACAAGCTGCTTTAAAAGTGCACTTTCAGGGCAGATACATCCTGCACCCCCTTTTTTTACCCCTCCCATTACCATAAGCCTTATATTGTTTATTTTAAGGGAGAGCTTATCAGGTAGATCATCCACCTTCGGATTAAGGCTAAAGAATCCTCCTATACTACCAGGCCTTGCTCCTGTCCTTTCTTCTATAAGATCCTTCATCTCCGATATGGGGACAATGCTACTTGTATCCTTTATTCCTAATGCCTGAGCAAGATTCGCATCAGGATCTGCATCAATTGCCAATACTTTCTTTCCAAGATCAGAGAGTGCCTTTATGAGAAAGGCTGCAAATGTTGTCTTTCCAACTCCTCCCTTTCCGCTGACAGCAAACTTCATAATATTTCTCCGATTTTTGAAATATTTATGTTTACTCAATGATAAACTTTTTTTCAAGTAAAAAATGGCTCTTGTTGTTACTATTTTAAGTCACATAACCAAGCTATTATCTCCTGGGGGAAAGAAAAAAGCTGGGGATAAGAAATACAAAATCCTAATGGATGTAAAGAAGGTAAGATAAACCTTGAGGATGCCTCTGAACTTTTAGGACCAAGCTACAGACACACCCTTAGAGTCAGGGACAGATTTGAAAAAAGAAGGCTTTTTCTTATTTCTACCTCAAGGTGGTAAATATCTCTATACCTATCTGGGGATAGAACCATATCTTCCTTGACAAATAAACAAATCATCCTTATCATTTAAAAACAGTGATGCGGGGTGGAGCAGTCAGGTAGCTCGTCGGGCTCATAACCCGAAGGTCGCAGGTTCAAATCCTGCCCCCGCTATAAAAGGTTGACAATTCTAAGGCTATAAGTTATTTATGCCAGAGCTTAAGATTAAAAAATATAACAGGAGGGAAGAAGATGCCAACAGTTGAATTTGAAGGACACACATTTAATGTAGATGAAGACGGATTCTTAGATGATTTCAAAAACTGGAATGAGGCATGGGTAAGATATGTAAAGAAGTTAGAGGGAATAGAGGAACTCACAGATGAGCACTGGAAGGTTATAAAGATACTCCAGGACTATTATAAAAAGAATGGCGTTGCCCCAATGGTAAGAATCCTGAGCAAGCTTACAGGATTTTCCTTAAAGAAGATCTACGAGCTGTTTCCATCAGGCCCAGGTAAAGGCGCATGTAAGATGGCAGGTCTTCCAAAGCCAACAGGTTGCGTATAAGAAAAAGCCTTATTCTGTAAATGAAGGCATCCCAGAAGGCAAAGGGATGCCTTTTCTTTTTTTAAGCAAAGTTGTATATAGTTCTGGTCTTCTAAAAGGAAGAAAATACTTCATTCTATGACTTCTTACCTTTTCTATCTCCTCCCTTTTGATAGAAAAGATAAGCATGTCCTCTTTTTCTGTGAGAAGGGATGCCCTTACCTTCCCCAAGGGATCTATTACTAAAGCAACACCAGGAAAAGAGAAATTTCTCGTCTTTCCAACTTGATTGCATGCAACAAGGAAAAGGGAATTATCAAATGCCCTTGCTGTTAAATATCTAAGCCAGCTTTCAAGCTTTTCCTTTGGTTTCCCTCTTGGAGAGGCATAAGGGCAAAATATAATTTCTGCTCCCATAATTGCCATTATAGTGCTCAGCTCTGGAAAATGCGTTTCATAGCATAGCTGAATACCACATAAAAAGTTTCCTATCTTGTATAACTCTATCCTATCTCCTGCCTGATAGGCCTTTTCTATAGGAGAGAGATGAGTCTTTCTGTGTTTTCCTATTATTCTATCCTTTCCTACTATTACTTGAGTAATATAGGGCTTATGAGGATTAGGTTCTACAAGTCCTGCTATTATAGTAAGCCCAAATTCACTGGCAATATCTTGAAGAGATTTTAGTATGTAGCTTAAAGGAAAATCCCTTGTAATCTCTAAAGGCTCTTCTAATACATATCCTGTTACGGATAGCTCCGGAAAACATATTACATGAATATCCTCTATGTGTGCCTTTGAACAAAAACTCCTTATCTTCTCTAAGTTATCATCTATTCTTCCAGGCTCTGAATGCATGCATACTGCACATACATTTAGGCTATCCATTCTTCTCTATGTATTCTGCTACCATATCACCTACTTCTGAAGTAGTATATCCCATACGGCCTGCTTCAAGGCTCTTTAACTTCTTTACAGTATCCTTTATTGCGTCTAAAAGAAGAGAAGCGGCCTTTTCCTCTCCCAAGTATTCCAGCATCATCTGTGCTGCATATATTGCAG
>JALVZP010000236.1 GCA_027037575.1 Desulfobacterales bacterium
ACACATGTTATAGAGATAATGGATCAGATACTTCCAGGAATTATAAGCCCTGATATGGCAAAGATGGCACAGAATCATATGGAGGAGCATGGAGTAAGATTCTATCTTTCAGAAAGGGTCATCTCCTTTGAAGGAAAGGAAAGGGTAGAAAGGGTAATTACAGATAAGAGGAGCTTAGATGCAGATTTGGTTATTGTAGCAATAGGAGTTGAGCCAAATTCAGAGCTTGCAAAAGAAGCAGGTCTTGAAACTACTTCATTTGGTGGAATTGTTGTAAATGAGTATATGCAGACATCTGATCCTGATATATATGCTGGTGGAGACTGTGTTTCTATTAAGAATTTAATTACTGGAAGGCCTGGATACTTTCCTCTTGGTTCTTTAGCAAATAGGCAAGGAAGGGTAATAGGAACAAATATTGCCTTAGGAAATAGGGAGAAATTTGAAGGAGCTGTTGGAAGCTTTGTTATAAAGCTATTTGATATTGCAGTGGCAAGTGCAGGGATATCTATTCAGACAGCAAAAAGAGAAGGAATTGATGCATTTAGTGCATTTGTTGCACAATTTGATAGGGCACACTTTTTCCCAGAAAAGGAGATGATGTTCTTAGAGCTTGTTGTAGAAAAGGGTACTGGAAGGGTTCTTGGAATACATGGTCTTGGAAAAAGCAAGGATGCAGTTATGGGAAGGATTGGAGCAGTTGCAGGTCTTTTAAAGTATAAGCCTCATATTTCAGAGATAAGCAATTTTGAACTTCCATATTCTCCACCATTTTCATCTGCAATGGATATCCTAAATGCAGTTGCAAATGTAGCTGAAAATATCATGGAAGGAAGGGCTGAAATGATCTCTCAAAGAGAATTTGCTGATTGGTGGGTAAATAGAAAAAAGGAGAATGTTCTATTTTTGGATTGTAGGGAGTGGGGAAATGCAGGACCTTATGTAGAGAAGTATCCAGATGTCTGGAAGAATATACCACAAGGTCAGCTTAGAAGAAGGATAGATGAGGTTCCGAAAGACAAGAAGATAGTCCTTGTATGCAATACTGGTGTAAGGTCATATGAGGCACAGCTTATATTAAAGCAGAATGGATTTGAAAACACATATAATCTTCAAGGTGGAATAGCAGCACTTAAAGAGTGGGGACTTGATATCTTACGATCTGAAAGCCAGGAGGAATAACTGGATTAAATAGCCGGGAAGGGATATTTTTATTAAAGAAGATCTCTTTTATCTCAAAGTGCAAAGATATATGTTTTGGGAGATAGTATGCATCTATCTTTTTGCTAAATATAATATGCTGAAAGGATGAATAAGCCTGAAAAACTATTCTTATTGAGTCATGAGAAAGCTCTATTTTATTTTCTTTTGAAAAGATTTTTACATTTCCTACAGGGATCGTCCTTATTAATGCCCATATACTTCTTTCTCCTATCTCTGGAGGTATCTCTCCGAGATATACCCTTTTTTCCTTTGGTGAAATAAAGAGAAAATCTCTTTCTTTTATAAATCCATAAAGTATGGTTCCACTTATCCAATTTGTAACCTCTATTCTTACAAGAAGAGGATTCTTCTTTGCTACTATAAGAACATTTCCGCTTATTTCATCCTTAGATGTCTTTATCTTTACTTTTCCCTTCCACCAGAGTGTCCTAACTTCTTTTTTTTGATTGAATATATCTATCAGGGAGGCAGGCCTATAATTTGCCCTATTTGCACATGAGAGAATAACAAACAAGAATAAAAGATTCCACCATTTCACTTCTTTGAAAGTTTTTTAATCTTTTCTATCTTTTTCAATATCCTTTTTTTATCCCTTTCTTCACGACAAAATGAAAGTGCCTTCTTATAATTTTCCATTGCCTTTTTATAGAGACCTTTTCTCAGATATGCATCTCCAAGATGCTCCCTTATTATTGGATCATTTGGAGTAAATTTTACAGCCTTTTCCAGATAATATATTGCCTTATCTATCAATCCTTTCTGATAATATACCCATCCAAGACTATCTATTATATATCCACTATTTGGCCTTATTTTAAGTGCCTTTTTTATGAGCCTTAATGCCTCGTCAAGCCTTATTCCCTTCTCAGCATATGTATATCCTATGTAGTTTAAGGCATCTGCATTGTTTGGATCTATTTTAAGAATCTTTTTCATGACAAGTATGCATTCCTTTTTCTTCCCCATCTTATCCAGGATGACACCTTTTTCAAATAGGAGATCCACATCATTTGGATTATTCTTTAAGCCTTCTTGGACTATCTTTAATGCATCTTTGTAGTCCTTTTTCTTTTCAAGAAGTATGGAAAGGGCAAGAAATAAATCCTTTTCCTTTTTGTGAAGAAGTGCATCCTTTAATGTTTTTACTGCTTTATCAAGTTGATTTTCCTTTTCCAGTATATTTACAATATGTATCTTTGCATCCGTATAAAATCTGCAATCAGGACTTATTTGATCAAACTCCTTTATAGCACTTTCATATTCCTTCTTTCTCTCATATGCGATTCCTAAATAATAACGGCACTTACACAAGTTTGGATTTCTTGCTATGATCTGATTTAATTCATTTATTGCATCATCTAATCTCCCCTTCTGGATATAATAGAGTGCAATGATCTGTCTTTCAGGTTGCCCTGGAATAGTATATCTTTTTAGTGTTTCTATTTCTTCTTTTGCCTTTTTTTGTTGTCCAATTTCTAAATACAAAAGTATAAGCTTCTCTCTTGCAGAGATATTGTTTGGATAAAAGCTAAGAAGTCTTCTACATGTGCTTATTGCATCCTTATATCTTCCTGTTATCTGATAAAGTGTGCATAAATCAAAGAGGGCAGGCTCTAAGCTTGGTTCTTGTTCTAATACCTTTAAAAGATCATATTCTGCTTTTTTATATCTTCCCATTTCTAAGTATACTCTCCCACGATAATAATAAGGGATTATAAGATCAGGGTTCTCTTTTATAGTGTAATTTAGCTGTCTTAGGGCTTCTTTAAGCCTTCCATTTCTTATTAAGGCATCGCTTAAAAGAAGTCTTATCCTTTGAGCATCTGGTTTTATCTTGAGTATGTATCTATATTCTTTTATTGCCAGATCATATCTATGGGTTATTGAATAAAGATCTGCAAGCATTGTCCTACATCTGATATTCTTTGGATCAATCTCTACACACTTCTTTGCATAAATAAGAGCACCTTCATAGTCTTTCAGATGTTCTAAGATAATAGCCATTCTCTGATTCAAGTATTCAGAATTGGGATCTTTTTTTAATGCACAAACAAGCCATTTCTTTGCAGAAAGAAAGTCTCCTTCTGAGATTGAAATAGTTGATCTTACATAGCATCTGTATGCTTTCATTAAAGGATCTTCCATTTTTGATTTCTTTAAAGGCTTTTTTACTATAGGCTTTTTTACAGGAGTCTGGGGCTGTTTTATACTATGGGAAGAACAGCCTATAAAAAATAAAAAGAAAAGGAGAAAATTCCATTTATTAAGTTGCAAGATCAGAGAAATCTTCTTCAAAGTTTGGTATCCTTTTCTTAAGGAATTCATTAAGCTTCTTTATTATCCTCTCTTCAAGCTGTCTAACCCTTTCCTTTGTTATACCATATTTGTCTGCTATCTTTTGCAAAGTAAGAGGCTTTTCTGCCATTATCCTGTTGTCAAATATATAAAGATCTCTATCAGACAAAGTTTTTCTAAATTCTTCTAACTTCTCTCTAAGTATACTCTTTCTATCTGCATCAATAAGCGCCTTTTCCATATCTGTGTTTGGGGCGGGAAGAAGGGATCCAACAGTCTCTCTTGAATCATCATTTATCCCCATATCTAAAGAAACTTCCCATGAGTCAAGCCTTTGACTCATCTCCTCCACTTCCTTTTCCTTTACATCAAGCCTTTCTGCAAGAAGCTTTGAATCAGCTGTTATTCCCTGAGAAGCAAGCTTTTCTTTCTCCTTTGCAAGATTATAAAAAAGCTTTCTTTGAGCCTGGGTTGTTCCGATCTTCACTAATCTCCAATTATCCAAGATATATTTCAGGATATATGCCCTTATCCAGAAGGATGCATAATAGGAAAATTTTATTCCCTTATATGGATCAAACTTCTTTACTGCATGTATAAGACCTATGTTTCCTTCCTGAATCAGGTCTAATATATTTCTTGTCCAGTATCTTTGGTACTCAAGTGCAATTTTAACAACAAGCCTTAAATTAGAAGTTACAAGCCTATATGCAGCCTCTTTGTCACCCTTTTTTGCCCTTATTGCAAGCTCCCTTTCTTCTTCTTTGGTAAGCAGCTTGAATTTTCTTATTTCCATAAGATATCTCTGAAGTGGATCATAAACGGCAATCTCCTTTTCCTCTGGAGCAGGAACAACTTCTCTTTGCTTTTCCTGAAAGGCAGGAAGAATAGGAGCTGCCTTTGTTAAATCTAAGACCTGATCCTCCTCTTCTTCCTTGGAGGCTTTTTTCATTATTTGATCTATATTTAAAACATCCTCTTTCATAACAATTCCCTCTATTATTTAACGCATATTTTTACATACCTTTTTTTACCTGCCCTTAAGAGAATTTCTCCATCATTGAGATGATCTAATGTTATCTTTTCATCAAATCTGGAGATCCTCTCCCCATTTATGTATCCACCACCTTGAGATATAAGTCTCCTTGCATCCGACCTTGTTTTACAAAGACCACTTTCCTGAAAAAGGATATATGCCTCTACTCCTTTTTCTAATCTTTCTCTATCTACCTCATAGGTAGGAACATTTTCTATTGCTTCCCTTTTTGCCTCCTTATCCCATCCAAAGAGTGCTCTTGAAGCCTTTCTTGCCTTTTCTGCCTTCTCTTCTCCATGACAGATCTTTGTTGCCTCATATGCGAGGATCTCCTTTGCATATCTAATTTCTTCTCCCGTAAGCTTTGCCAGCTTCTCTATCTCTTCCTTTGGAAGGAATGTAAAGAGATATAAGAATCTCACAACATCCCTATCATCCTGATTTATCCAGTACTGGTAATATTCATAAGGAGAGGTAAGCTCTGGATCAAGCCAGACAGCACCTTTGTGCGTCTTTCCCATCTTCATTCCGGATGAAGTAGTAATAAGGGGAAAAGTGATTCCATGAACAGTTTCTCCCTCAAGCCTTCTGATAAGATCAGCACCTGCTAAGATATTTCCCCATTGATCACTTCCACCCATCTGAAGCCTGCAATTGTGATGCTTAAAAAGATACCAGAAATCGTATGCCTGAAGGAGCATATAATTGAATTCCAAGAAGCTCAGGCCAGTCTTTAGCCTTATCCTATAGCTTTCTGCAGCAAGCATCCTGTTTACACTGAAGTGCCTTCCTATATCCCTTAAGAAATCAATATATTTTAGTTCTAAAAGCCAGTCTGCATTGTTCAAAACCGATGCCCTATCGTTACTGAAATCAAGGAATCTGGAAAGCTGTTTCTTTATAGCACGTGCATTTTCATCTATCTGCTCCTTTGTCATTAGTGGTCTTGCCTCTGTCTTTCCACTTGGATCTCCTACAAGTGCTGTTCCTCCACCAATTACTACTATAGGCTTATGTCCCAATTTCTGCATATGAGCAAGTGCCATGATGGGAAGAAGATTTCCTACATGGAGGCTCTTTGCAGTAGGATCAAATCCTACATAGCAGACAGTAGGACTATTCAGTAGCTCTCTTACTTGATCCCTATCTGTTATCTGTTCTACAAAACCCCTTTCTTCAAGTATATCAAGTGCATTTTTCCTTTCCATAGCTTATATCCTGCTAACCTTTTTTAAATTTTTCTTATTAACTCGAAGATATAAGGCATGTTTTTCTTTTTGCGGAAGAGTAATAGGCATGTTGTTTAACCATATCTCCACCCCTGATGCATCTCCAACCAAAAGATCAAATCCTTCCTTTATTTGCCAGCATATATATTCGCCTGCTTCAAGTCTGTAGGTTTCAGGTCTGTAGTTGTCTACTGCTATTTTTAACCAGGTCCTCTTTCTTGTCTTTAATTTTAATATTGCTGGAAATCTTACAGGTTGATCAAAATATATAGAGTCTGCCTTTTCTATGTGACCTGAGGATATCTTTTCCTTTGTATTCTCTTTTTTATGAGTCTTCTTTAAGACACTAAAAAAAGCTGCTATAAGGATTAAACTAAAAAATATTATACCAAAAAAACAGATTCTTTTGAGACTTTTTTTCTTTCTTTTAGGGGCTTCTTCTTTATCTCTAAATATGTGTTTATAGCTATCTCCTATTTTTTCCTCTATTCTAAGAAGCCTTGCATATGATCTTATAAATCCCTTTACAAATGTAGGATGTGGAAGTTTATCCCATTCTTCTTTTTCGATTGCATCAATAAAGCCTATTCTTAATTTTAGTCTTTCAGCGATCTCTTCTTGACTTAATCCCAGATTCTCTCTCTCTTCCCTTAGTATTTTTCCTATGCTTTTCGATTCTTGCTGGATCTCTTCTTTTTTCTCCATAACATCAACCAAATATTAGAACATTATTTTTATATATGCCTTTTTTCTCAGCTCATTAAGCCATGAAGAATACCTTTTTTCAACCTCTTTATTATAAAGTATCCTGTATATATAATCTCTTACTTCTTCCAATGGCTTTACTCCAGCTTTTTTTCTATCTACAAGCTTTATTATCTGGATTCCAAATGGTCTTATGATAGGACCACTTACTTCTCCAACCTTCATATTTTTTATTATTTTTCTTAGTTCAGGATCTAATTCATTTATTTTAAAATAACCCAGATCTCCTCCTTCCTCGGCTCCAGGCCCTTCAGAAAACTGTTCTGCAAGTTCAGAGAAGTCCTGTCCTGCTTTGAGTCTTTCCATAATAACTTCTGCCCTTTTCATAAGCCTCTTTATCTCATCTGGATCATTAGGATCTTTTGCTTTTAAGAATATAGCAGATATTCTTACCTTTTCCTCTGTTGCAAACTGAGCTTTATGTTTCTCATAATATTCTTTTATTCTTTCTTCTGGTATAACAATTCTGGATTTTACTTCAAATTCAACTATTTGCATTCTTTCGATCTCTCTTTTTATCTGTCTTCTATACTCTTGATATGATATTCCATGCTCCTTTAACATCTTTAAAAACTCCTTATGAGTAACCCCCTGCTCCCTTTCTATCCTTCTTATTTCACTGTCCACATCTGATTCACTTACCTTAAGACCAAGCTCTTTTGCCTTACTTTCTGCAAGCTTGTTCTCTATAAGCATCTCTAAGACCTTCCTGCATATCTGCTTATATTTTTTCTCATCATATTTTTTTAAAAGTATTGGATCTTTTCCAGTATATTCAGCTACCCTCTTATTTAGCTCATAAAGCGTGATTATCTCTCCATTTACTATTGCAACTATCTTATCGCATACTTCTGCCTTTATTTTTAAGGAACAGGAAAACAAGGCGAATATAAAAACAAAAAGTATAAGCCACTTTCTCATATACTATTTTTCTATTCCAAACTCCTT
>JALVZP010000237.1 GCA_027037575.1 Desulfobacterales bacterium
CATAGATCTCTGGATGATCCCTTAAAATCTTCCATATCACTTCTTCTGTAATCCTTCCATCCATCCCTAAGCTGTAAGATGTTTCTTCAACGAGCTCTTTTACCCTTCTTACCACATCAATATCCCTTTTTATATCGGATACCTTCCTATAGACGAATCTTTTCCCCTTATAGACAGAACAAAACAGACACCTATTCCATGGGCAATTCTTTGTAGCCCTTATTATTAGGGATTCATGCTCCCCTATTGGGCCCATAGGCCCTATTTCCATTACGTAATCCTGCTTATCCATACTTGAAAATCGGATTTTTAAATGTATAATACTACACAACTTGGATGAAAGTATAGGGTGTTCCCACCAAATTAGGCTTTCATAAAAATCTATTTTTAAGGTATTCTATCGCCAAAGATAAATTTAAGGGGGCTTTTTATGTCTGAAGAGGAAAAAAGACCATCTGAGACTTTAAGTGAAGAGCTGATAGAAAGAATAAAGAATCTGATAAAAGAAGGAAACAAGAAAGAACTGAAAAGCATTATTGATTCTATGAAGCCTGCTGATGTGGCTGATCTCATAGAACATCTGGATTCAGAAGAGAGGATGTTCATATTTAAGATCTTAGAGCCTGAAGGAGCTGGCGAGGTTCTGGTTGAGATAGAGCCTCCTATACAGGAAAGCATAATAGAGAAGATGGACGATGAATCCCTTTCAGAGATAGTAGAAAGTCTTGACTCTGATGACGCAGTAGATCTTGTCTCCCATCTTCCAGAAGAAAGGGCAAAACAGATCATAGAATCTGTTGAAAAGGATGTAAGTGAAGAAATAAAAAAGCTGCTTCCCTATCCAGAAGATACTGCTGGTGGCATAATGGCCTTAGAGTTTGTTGCTGTAAAGGCCGATGCCACCATAAAGGATGCAATAGAAGAGATAAAGAAGAAAAAGGATGAGATAGAAGACCTGTATAATATATGGGTCGTGGACAATGAAGGAAAACTGGTAGGTGCTGTTTCTGTGATAGATCTCCTATTAGAGCCTCCAGAAAAAAAGATAAAGGAGATAATGAACAGAGATATTGTATATGTAGATGTGTATACTGATCAGGAAGAAGTGGCAAAGTTGTTTAAAAAATATGACTTAATAAGCATTCCTGTTGTAGATGAGGAAAAGAGGCTTGTAGGAAGGATTACCTATGATGATATCATAGATGTTATAGAGGAAGAGGTAGATGAAGATATGGAACTTATGGCTGGTATAGTGGATCAGGAGATAGCAGAGACATCACCTTTTAAGATATCAAAGGCAAGGCTTCCATGGCTTATTGTATCATTTATAGGTGAGCTTATTTCTGCTATGGTTATACACAGGTTTGAATCATCAATCCAGAAGGTTATTGCCCTTTCTTTCTTTTTCCCAATAATAATGGCATTAGGAGGGGCAACAAGCCAGCAGGCAGCAATCATAGTAGTTAGAGGTTTAGCAACTGGTGATATAAGTGTATTAAGCTTGGGGAAAAGGGTATTATTAGAAATAAAGTCTTCTTTGATAATAGGAATAACCTTAGGAATTATGCTTGGGACAGTAGTATCACTGTGGCTTTCCAACTTGCATTTAGGTATTGTTGTTGCATGTGCCCTTATAATTGTTATTTTGATTGCTGGATTTATAGGGACTTCAATTCCCATTGCCCTATATAGAGTAAATATTGATCCTGCTTATGCAACAGGACCATTTGTGTCAACTACAAACGACATATTAGGCCTCTTTATCTATCTTAGCTTTGTAACATGGTTTCTAAGCACACATTACGTATAAGATCTTCCTTATATACCAGACCTTTTGTCATCATATCCATAGCAAACTTTTTTAATGTAACAAGCTTTGGCTTCTTCTATTTGCTTCCTCTCTTTATAAAATCCTGTAATGGAACAGAATCTGACATTGGAATAGTTATGGGAACTGCCTCCTTTTCTTCTGTAATGCTCAGGCCATGGATATCTGAGATGGTAGATAGGATTGGAAGAAAAAGAAGCTATATTATTGGATGTCTTATAACAAGTGTTATCCCTGCCTTATATATCATGTTTCATGGGGATATCAGCGGCTTTTATATCCCCCTTCTTATTACAAGATTTATTTATGGAATTGGGCTTGCCATATGCTTTACAGCATCTTTTACCTATGTAGCAGATATAGTGCCAAAGGAGAGGCTAAATGAGGGAATAGGAATGTTTGGAGCAACAGGGCTTTTAGGT
>JALVZP010000238.1 GCA_027037575.1 Desulfobacterales bacterium
GGCACATCCCATACAACAACGGGATTCCCAAAAGTAGTTATCTAAATTAAGATCCAGTTTGAAAGACATAATTAACCTCCTTAAATAAATTTATTTATACCCAGAAGCAAAGTTTACCAGGACTCAGGATCATATTTGGATCAAATAGCTTCTTTACCCTCATTAAATATGCAGTATAGTCTGGGGCCTTTGGATATACAAACTGGGCTATATATTCATATGGTCTATTGAAGAAACCACCTGCCTCCCATACAGCAGGGATAAGTGCCTTGTACATCTTGAGTATCTTATCCTTCTCATCATCTGAGTAATAGAAGCTATATGTTACCTGGCATGCCCTTCCTTCTTCTAATGGCTGGACATAATGGCCAATCTGGTCTAATGGATATCCATATTCCTTTACAATAGGTGCTATTACTTCGCAGAACTCTGGTGCCTTCTCAAGTGTTGTCATAAATACAAGCTCTTGGCAATTTCCTTTTAGCATATGCTTCCAGTAGGTCTTATCCTTTGGCCATGGGTTCTTGAGCATCTCTGGTAGCCTTTCTTCTAAGCCAGGTGCACCTTCCAATTTTTCTACAAGGTTTGCTTCTGGAAATCTTTGCTTAAATGTGGTCTTAAGATAGTCTTCCTGATATTCTATATGCATTTCTGGTTTACGGAGAAGACCACCAATTATCATTATAAATACGTATGGAGGAAGCTTTTCTTTAAGACTAAGAATCTGATCTCCACTTTCAGCCAGCATTGTTGCCAATGTCATATTGTTTACTATAAATCTCTCATAGCCTACACGGCGATGAAGGATATCATAGACAGGATCTACCAGATCTTCTAATTCTTCAGCAGGTATAAAGTATACCTTTTCTATCTTTGGAATACGTTCAAACTTTACAACTGCCTTTGTAACGATTCCGAGTGTTCCTTGGGATCCCTGAAGGAGTCTCCAGAAGTCTATTGTTCCAGGACCCTGTGGGTTTACACCTGCTGCATAGTTTCCAGGCTGACCAAATGTATTAGAAGATGCAGAACCTGTTGCAAACTTTTCACCAAGTCCCCATACTACCCACATTCCACCTATCTGCTCTGAATATTCAAACATTGGTATTGTGGATTGTTCTCTTTCAAGCCAATCCATTACTACTGATCTTTCTGCATGGGGAAGAAGTGGCATTGTAGTCCTGTAACCCTTCTCCTTCAATGCATTTGCATACTGCTCCCATGTAACTCCTGGCTCTAAGTATCCCCACATGTCATCTTCATTTAATCTTTCAATGGTGTTCATCTCGGAGAGATCCATAATTATGCCAACTGGTCTTGGCATAGTTTTACTTGGCCTTGGAATTGTTCCCCCATTAAAATGGACCTTTGAGCTGGCAGGGAAGATTGGGATGTTGTTGTCATTGCATGCAATAACAATTTCTGCTACCTCATCCCTGGTCTTTGGTTTTACCACCGCATCTGGTTTGCATGGAGGAACCAAGCTAAAATCCTTTTCAAATTTAGCCCTTTCTTCATCACTTTCAATAACATTTGTAATTTCTTTTAGTTTCTCTATACCACTCATCTGTCTCCTCCCTTAGGAATTAAATTATTACTTAAATTATAAAATCTCAGGATATATATCCCACTTATTCTGCCCCCTTTTCACCCCCTTTCTAAAGTTATTCTGGTTTATAATCCGAACGTTCGTTCTTGTCAAGGGTATTTTTTTAGTAACTCATTTTTTTTCTCTCTGTCAATACCTTTTATCAATGCTTGACATCTCTCTCTTTTTCTGGCATATATTGCTGCACTTTATTAATAAGATTTTAGGGAGGTGATAACCATGATTTGTGAAACAGTAAAGAAGGGGATTGATTGTTTTTTTATGACAAAGAAAGGGTGTAGGTTTAATGGAGGTTCATGTCATCCAATTGTAGAAAAATGTGAAGGATGTCAGAGAATTTTAGACCTTCCCACAGGAAAATACTGTTCTATCTTTCCTGATCCTTCTGCAAAATGGAGATTGGGATCTTGCAATATGGCTACACACATAGAAAATGGAAATAAAACAGAGAATAATAGAAGGATCAATCCATTAAAGGCATCAAAGAGAAAGAGCCGTTAGCGAATAAGATACAATAAAAATTCCTTATTTCCCTTAGGACCAAGTATGGGGGAGGGGATAAGATCTTTTTCTTTCCATCCCAAGGTTCTACTGAAATTGGTTATTTCTTTTATGACCTTTTCATGAAGCCTTGGATC
>JALVZP010000239.1 GCA_027037575.1 Desulfobacterales bacterium
TAGAAGAGCTTGAAAATGATATAAGATCTACAGGATTCTATAAGATGAAGGCCCAAAGGATAAGACAATGCTGTGAAAAGCTACTGAATGAATATAGTGGGGAGATACCAAAGGATATAGATGAATTAACCAAGTTTCCTGGAATAGGAAGAAAGACAGCAAATGTAGTATTGGGTGCAGTATTTGATGTTCCTGGAATAGTTGTTGATACCCATGTGAGGAGGCTTGCAAAGAGGCTTGGATTTAGCGATAGCAATGATCCAAAAAAGATAGAGAAGGATTTAGAACAGCTTGTTCCAAAGGAGAAATGGAGGAGATTCTCTGACGTGCTAATCTATCATGGAAGGGAAATATGTAAGGCAAGAAAACCAAAACATGATAAATGTCCTATAGCCCATCTTTGTCCATCAGCAAATAAATGAGGTTTTATATGGATCTTATCCTTTCCCATCCAGATCAGTCCATAAAGGTATATACCGTAACGGAGCTTACAGAGCAGATCCAACAGCTCATAGAGGGAAGATTTGAAAATGTGTGGGTAGAAGGGGAGATCTCTAATTTTAGATGCCCTATGTCTGGACACTACTATATGAGCCTTAAGGATGAGTATGCTCAGATAAAGGCAGTAATGTTTCGTGGACAAAACAAAAATCTCAAATTTATTCCAAAAGATGGGCTAAAGGTAATTGCAAAAGGAAGAATAAATGTATATCCACCAAGAGGTGAATATCAGCTTATAGTTGAATACATTGAGCCCTTAGGAATAGGGGCTCTTGCATTGGCATTTGAAGAGCTTAAAAAGAAGCTCGCAGCACAGGGGCTTTTTGATCAGTCTATAAAAAAACCAATTCCTTTTCTTCCACAAAAGGTTGCTGTTGTAACATCTCCAACAGGTGCTGCTATAAGGGATTTTTTAAAGGTAATAAGGAGGAGATTTGCAAACTTGGAAATAACAATAGTTCCAGTAAGGGTCCAGGGAGAAGGAGCAACAGAGGAGATAATCAGGGCGATAGAGCTTATAAACGAGAAGCTGGATGTAGATATAATTGTCTTAACAAGAGGAGGTGGTTCCATAGAGGATCTTTGGGCATTTAATAAGGAGGAGCTTGCCTTTGCAATAAGAAGATCTAAGATTCCCATTGTTTCTGCAGTAGGCCATGAAATAGATTGGACAATCTCTGATTTTGCTGCAGACCTGAGAGCTCCAACTCCTTCTGCTGCCGCAGAGATATTAGTAAAGGAAAAGGAAACATTAATAAAGAGGGTTTCTGACTTAAGGGAAAGGCTTATAGCAGGAATAAAAAATAGGCTTGTTCAGAACTTCTTAGAGATAAATAGACTTAGAAAAATGTTAAAAGATCCTTCAAGAATGCTCCAGGAAAGGCTTCTTAGAATAGATGAGCTTGGGGCAAGATGTGAAAGGGCGATAAGGCAGATTTTGGAAAAGAAAAAAGAGGGAATCTCTTCTATTCAAAAGACATTATCTATATGTTCTCCTAAGAACAGGATAGATAGAGGAAGGCAGGAGTTAATGTTTAATGAAAAAAGGATGGTCTCTTCTATAATGCACATATTAAATGAAAACAAGATGCGTATAAAGAGATTAAAAAATAGACTTGAAGATCTAAGTCCCTTTTCTGTATTAAAGAGAGGATATAGTATCACAATCAGGATTTCTGATGGAAAGGTAATAACTGACCCGTCTGATACAGAAAAAGGAGAAAAAATAAGGATACTTCTTGCAAAGGGGAATATTATAGGAGTAGTTCTTTCTACGGAGAGAAAAGATGAAGGAAGAAATGAGCTTTGAGTCTGCAATGAAAAGGCTTGAAGAAATTGTTCAGATGCTGGAAAATGGAAATCTTCCCTTAGAGGATTCTATAAAGATATTTGAGGAAGGAATAAAACTTGTGAGATACTGCTCTAAAAAGCTTGAAGAAGCTGAAAGAAAGGTTAATATCCTGCTTAAAGAAGGAGAAAATTATGTTCAGATTCCATTTGTAGAAAAGGAAGAGGAAAATAAAGATGGATCTTAAGAAATACTTGGAAGAAAAAAGAAAGATAGTAGATGAAGCTCTAAAGGAGTACTTTTTGGATTCTAAGGAATCACTTTTAAAAAAGCTAAAAGATTCTATGAAATACAGCCTTTTTGCAGGAGGAAAAAGACTTAGACCAATCCTTTGTATTGCAGGGGCAGAGGCAGTGGGGGGGAATTATAGAGATGTCCTTCCCATTGCATGTGCTTT
>JALVZP010000240.1 GCA_027037575.1 Desulfobacterales bacterium
TCCAAAGAGATTCACTACCCTTATCTCATCTCCCTTTTGCTCCATAAGATCCACATCTTCTATAAAAAGCTCCTC
Organism: Desulfobacterales bacterium; assembly: GCA_027037575.1. Taxonomy (GTDB): domain Bacteria; phylum Desulfobacterota; class DSM-4660; order Desulfatiglandales; family JALVZP01; genus JALVZP01. The sequence goes on from JALVZP010000240.1 coordinate 76, forward strand.
TTTTCCATTTTTTATTATGTATACATTTGATTCGCACATTTTTTATGACCTCCTCTCTTATCTTTCTCTATATATGCGTATGCATTGTGGTTATGTATGGATTCAAAGCTTTCACATTCTACAGAAAACCAGACAATATTTGGATCATTAATAAGCTCCAATGCAATATCCCTTACCACATCCTCAACAAACATTGGCTTATTATATGCCTGCTCTGTCACATATTTTTCATCCTCTCTCTTCAGCACAGAATAAACATCACTTGATGCATTCCTCTCAACCAGGCTTATCATATCCTCTATCCAGACAAATCTCTTAAACCTGAGATTAAGTCTTACCCTTGCCCTTTGATTATGTGCACCGTATTCACTAATCTCCTTTGAACACGGGCAAAGTGTCATCACTGGGACATCTATTCCTACTATAAGATCCAGCTTGTTTGTGAGTGTTCCTATGAATGCACACTTATATTCCATAAATGCTGGTGATCCAGTAACAGGAGCCATTTTCTTTATAAAATAGGGAAATCTTATCTCCATATGAGCACTTTCTGCATCAAGCCTTATCTTCATCTCTTCAAGTATTTCTGAAAAATTCTGTATAGATATCCTTTTGCTATGCTGATTTAAGATCTCTACAAAGCGGCTCATATGTGTTCCTTTATAGTGTCTTGGAAGACTCACGTACATATTTATCTCTGCAACTGTATGCTGTTCTCCCATATTTTTATCCAAGACAGTAATCGGATATAGTATGCCTTTAACACCAACCTTATCTATATCTATATTCCTATAATCTTTACTGCTTTGAACATCTTCCATTTCAGATCTCCTTTAGAGCTGATTCTATCTCCTGAGAAATCTTTAATGCTGCACTTTTAGGATCTTTTGCATCCCTGATAGGTCTTCCAATAACCAAATAGTCTGCTCCTGAAACTATGGCATCTCGAGGAGTCATAATCCTTTTTTGATCATCCTTTGATACTACCCATTTTGGCCTTATTCCAGGGACAACTGTAATAAATGATTCACCAAATATTTCCTTTATCTTTTTTACCTCATGTCCAGAGCAAATAACACCATGGCATCCTATTTCTTTTGAAAGTCTTGCCCTTTTTATAACCAGATCGCTTATATCCTCATCTTTATAGCCCATAAAGCCAAGCATATCTTTGTCTATACTTGTTAAAACCGTTACTCCAAGGACCTTTGTCTGGTAAAGTTCTAAGCCTTCTAAAAATCCTTTAGGAAGCTCAGGATGTATGGTTACAAAATCAGGTCTGTATTGGGTTAGTGCAAGAAGTGCTCTTTTTACTGTCTCAGGTATATCATGAAGCTTGAGGTCAAGAAAAATCTTATTGCTACATATACTTCTTATTGCTCCTACTATCCCAGGGCCTTGGCTAATAAAGAGCTCCAATCCTATTTTAAACACACCTACAACATCTTTTAAAAGTTCTACATACTTTACAACACTTTCATATTCAGAAAAATCTAATGGAAAAATTATATAGTCCTTTGGCCTTCTCATAGCTGACCTAAATAATAGAGAATAGGTTGCGTGGAGTCAAATTATTTTATATAAATTATTGCGAAAAGCCACTGTAGCTCAGCTGGTAGAGCGCCTCATTCGTAATGAGGTGGTCCACGGTTCGAATCCGTGCAGTGGCTTATTTTTTTGGAGGAAATAGAATGGGGAAAAAAGAGGAGATAAGGGATTTTTTTGAATGCAAAAAATGTGGTTGCAGGACTTTTAGACCTATCTATACCTTCTCTTTGAGATTCTATAGGGTAAATTTTTCTGATGATCTTATATATGATCGAATAAATGAAGAAAGATATGAATGCACAAATTGTGGTGCTATTTACACAATGGATGAAATAAAGGATGCACTAAGAGAGATAAAAAGAAGGAGAAAGGCTGGAAAGTAAGATGAAAGAACGTATGGCATAATAGGTTGCATCTAAGAAAGGAGCACCTATTCCTTTTCTTGTAAAACCTCCCTTTCCTGTATAACAAGAAATAATAAAGTGTATTATCTTATCCCTGTCTTTCTCATCCAGACCTGTTTCTAATTTCTTCAATACATCAAGAGCATAGTATGTATTTTCCATGAAAGATGTGGTATGAGGAAGGAAACCAAATCCACCATCAGGATT
>JALVZP010000241.1 GCA_027037575.1 Desulfobacterales bacterium
ACTATCCTTTCTATCTCCTTTATAAACTCCTCATATATCCTTGGATGAACAAATCTTTCAAGCATCTTCTTCTTTTCAAGATCAGAAAACACAATCTCTGAAAGCTTTTTTCTATTAAGGGTATTATCTTCTAAAAGAACATCTCTTCCAAAATATTCTACTATCTGCTTCCATGCAGGCTTTCCTGGCTCAACAACCCTTCTTGCAAGCTCATCAAAGTCTATAAGTGGTGAACCAAGTTCTTTTAGCATCTCTGATACAGTGCTTTTTCCAGTTGCAATGCCTCCAGTAATCCCAACAACAAGCCTATTATCTCTTCCATCTCCCCTAATTGCTCTCACCTCCTCTCTTACTCTTTTATACACCTCTGGAAATGCATCTGAAAGATCCATCTCTGCCCCTGCATAACTGATAGGATACCTTACCCCCCTTCTATAAAGTGCCTCAAGTCCCCTTAATGCCTTTTCCATCATATCCTCTGGTATACCTATAACAAGCTCATCATCCTGTGCATGTCCATATCTTCTTTCACCATAGCACGGGATTGTAAAGTATGGCTTATGATCTAAGTAGCATCTTGCTATTACATCTGCACAGGAGGTTTCTCCCACAAAATAGGAGTGAATTACCTCATATTTTTCAAACTGAAGTGCATTCATAATAAGCATTATCTGAGCAGGATTTCCATATATAAGCACAATATCTGGATCAAATGGGTTATATACAAGTGGTGCAAGTGCAACTGCCTTATATCTTCCAAGAGGAATCCTTGGAATAGAATCCTCATATCTTTTTCCATCCTCTTTTTTCTGGACCCAGATAATACTTCTAAATGTCCCATCTTTGTTTATCTCTGGAATATCACAGAATCCAAGTATAGATCCGCATGTTTCACTTATAAGATCATCTTGAGTTGCTCCAACTGTCCAATCAAAGTTTCTTACAAGTGTAATAAGCTGGCAAAGTGTTACCTTGTGTTTTAGCCTCCTCATATAAGGGATCCTATTTAGCTCTTCCTCATCCTCTAATAGCTTAAATGCAACTGGAAAGCTCCTTAATCTTAAAAGCTGCTCCATCCTCCTTATTATCCTTTCCCAATCCCTCTTTGTTTTCATTCTTACACTCCTTTTAAAATACAAGCAGAATATCTTCTGCTTCTTAATGCATCTATAAGATCTCTTTCGTTTCTTATCTCATCTTCAAAGTATGTGGCATATATCCCTACCTCTTTTGTCTCATGTGCATCACTTCCTCCTGTCTTTGGAAGATCACATATTTCTGCAACCTTCTTTGTAAAGACATTCTCATTTGCATTTACCCTTCCATTTAAAACCTCTATTGCATCCACAAATTTAAATACTTCCCTTTCTGCCTCCTTTTCAGGAGTAAGTCCTAAGCTTTCTATGTCTGAGATAAGGAATCCCCTAAATGGATGCGCAGCAATCATAAATCCGTTAGATTTTTCTACTTCTTTCCTTAACTCCCTTATACTTATAAGTCCCTTTTTTTGAGGAAGCTTTTCTAAGCCGAATACAAGTATATCCCCCTGATCAGTTGTTATTTCTGCTCCTCTCAGGACAAGGAAGTTGTGCTTTTTACACAGCTCTTCAATCTTTTCCTTATCCCAGATATAGTCATGGTCTGTGATACAGATTGCATCAAGACCAATCCTTTTTGCCTCCTCTATCTGATCATCAATGCTACTTGATGCACATGGGGATGCAGGATATGTATGGATATGAAGGTCAATTAATGTTCCACTATTCTTTACGCACTTAGGAAACTCTTTTCTTATATCTACCTTCTTCTTTTCCTTTACCTCTTCTTTCTCTTTTATGACTTCTTTTGCCAGCTTAACAGAATCACAGCATTCGATAAGGAGGTTTGCAAAGTGTCTGCAAGATTTTTTCCCTATTTCTCTTCTTATCTTCTCATATATACCTTCTTCATTTATACACATTCCAACAGCTTCTTTTAGTTTTCCTACTGCAAGGGGGCATTCAGGTGTTGTCCATCTCTTCCATCTTCCATCAATAGATACTATTCTCAGATCAGATAGCCTTACTCTAAGATCTATTTCCAAGCTATATATGTCGTCATCTAAAATACCATGAACAAGGACCTCGTCAGGGGCTATCCTTTCTATTCCAACTATCTTATTTCTCATGAATTTAAGCATCTTTCATTTTCTCCACCTCTTCTATTATCCTGCTTCCTTCTGAAAAGGCAGCG
>JALVZP010000242.1 GCA_027037575.1 Desulfobacterales bacterium
CGCTGCAGCCTGTAAGATTGCTTTGGTGTCAAGTCCCATTTTATTGAAAATTATGGAAAGCTCATTCATAAGAGCTATGTTTAGGTCCCTTTGTGTGTTTTCTATAACCTTGGCTGCCTCAGCAGTTTTTATATCAGGAGCTTTGTGTATTCCGGCAGTAATTACACTACCATAAAGCCAGGCCAAAAATTTTAAAGTCTCTGGTGTGTCTCCTGAAACTACTTTAATGATTTTGTCTATGGTGTGCTCTTTGTCTCCTGGATTTACCCTTTCTGGTGAATATCCTACCCAAAAGTCTTTTTTCCATTTTAGCCCGCTTTCTTTTTCTAAAATTGGAATGCATTCTTCTTCTGTAAGTCCTGGATATACTGTGGATTCATAGATGATTGTGGATCCCTTCTTCATGTATTTTCCTACTGTTTTTGTGGCTGATTTTATTGGTCCAAGATCTGGTATGTTGTGCTTGTCTAGTGGTGTTGGAACTGTGATTATTATTACTTTGGCTTCGGATATTTTTTTGGGCTTGTAAGTAAACTCTATGTTAGATTTTTTTAAAGCTTCTTTAGAAACTTCTTTTGTCCTGTCATATCCTTTTTGAAGTTCTTCTATTCTTTGAGGATTTATGTCAAATCCTATGACCTTAAATTTTTTACTGAAAAGAACAGAAAGAGGAAGTCCTACATATCCAAGTCCTATAATGCATATTTTGTCTTTATCTTCTTTAAATTGTGGAAAGTCCATAAAAGCTTATTTTTTCCTTAGTTTCCTTCTTCCAGGCTAATGTCTTTAAGCCAGTTTTTGTTTTCTAAATACCATGTTACGGTTATTTTTAGACCCTCTTTCAAATCTATCTTTGGTTTCCAGCCAAGAAGCTTTTTGGCCTTTTCTATGTCTGCCCATGTTTCTTTTAAGTCAGTTTTTTGAAATGGTTTATAGTCTATGGCTGCTTTTTTGCCAAGAAGTTTTTCTATTTCATGAATTACTGTGTTAATGGATATGGGATTTTTACCACCTCCAAGGTTTATAATCTCATATCCGATATCCTTCATTGCAAGAATTGTTCCTCTGGCTATATCATCAATGTAGGTAAAATCTCTTGCCTGAGTTCCATCTCCAAAAAGTTGAATGGGTTTTCTTTCATCTATCCATTTTATGAATCTAAAGATGCTCATATCTGGTCTTCCTGCAGGACCATATACAGTAAAGTATCTTAGTACAGATACATCTATCCCATAGAGATAATAATAGGTATAGGCTATTACTTCTGCTGACTTCTTTGATGCTGCATAGGCTGAGATAGGAGTATTTACTGGGGCATCTTCTTTAAAGGGCATGGGTTGCCCTGCATACAAAGAAGATGTAGAAGCCAGAATAAATTTTTTTATTCTTTTTTCTTTCATTAGCTCAAGTAGGTTTAGTGTTCCCTGGGCATTTGTCTGCATATAAACATGGGGGTTGATCATTGAATATCTGACACCTGCTCTTGCAGCAAGATTTATGACTACATCAAAATTAAAAGTGTCAAATAGAACTTTTAGGGCTCCATAGTTTTCTATGTCGAGTTCGAAAAATCGGAAATTTTTATATTTTTCTAATTGTTCTTTTCTCCATATTTTTAGCCTGACATCGTAGTAGCTATTAAGATTGTCGATTCCAACTACACTGAATCCTTCTTTTAGCAGGAATTCTGCTGTTTTCCATCCAATAAATCCTGCTGCTCCTGTTAAGAGAACAGTTTTCCCTATGCCTTCCATACCTTGTTATTCTCTATTCCATTTGATCTGATTGCATTTCTTGTATCCACGATAAGCTTTGCATTCTCCAAGATGAGGCCATAGTCTATGCTTGCGTGATTCGTAATGATTAAGACTGCATCATATCTGGATAGATTCTCCTTTGTCAGAGATACAGAGGCCTTCTTAAAGTCATATCTTCTTGTCTTGGGTAGCTTCGGTATATATGGGTCATGATAGTCTACTACTGCACCTTCCCTTTCAAGTAGCTCCATAATCCGCAGTGCAGGGCTTTCCCTTAGATCATCTACATCTGGCTTATATGCTACTCCAATTATAAGTATCTTTGCACCTTTTATTGGAATTGATTTGTAATTGAGTGCTCTTATTGTCTTTTCCACTACATAGTATGGCATGGATGTGTTTATTTCTCCTGCAAGTTCTATAAAGCGTGTGTGAAAATCATATTCCCTTGCCTTCCATGTAAGATAAAA
>JALVZP010000243.1 GCA_027037575.1 Desulfobacterales bacterium
TTTTCTAATAGCTTGATCTTTTCCTTTGTATCACTCTCTTCCTTCTCCCGCTTTAAAATACTCTTTATATGTGTCCAGAATTTATAAATCCCAAATCTCAAAACAGTTTCTGTTCCAAGCATAATACTATATTCCAAGGCAGATTTAATAGACGGCAGAGCTATTTTATAGAGCTTCTTTATATAGTCAAGATCTAACATGCTCTCTATTTCAATGCTATACGGCATCCTTAAATCAGTTTTTACATCCATGGCCATCTCATAATACGGTTCAATAGCAGAGACAAAATCCTCTTTTATCTTTTCATCCATCCTTCTTATGAATCCTATAATTTGAGGATTCATTTTTCTTGCTATAAAGGAGTCAACAGCCTCTTTATATTCCCTAAATATGAGGTACTGAACATAAGATAGACTCTTATCTTCTATCAATTCCATGTATCTATCATACGGAATCTGGAAGGACTCTATAAATTGCCTCAATGAAGAAAAAAGGACCCCTTTGCTATCAAAAAATGTATCTATCTCTTTTTTTATCCTGCTTTTAAAATCATTAACTGCCCCTTCCAAGGAATTTTTTATTGCAGATCTTATCTTATCCAGCCTTTTTTTAGATTCTTCTATCTTTTTTATAAGATCCTTTGTTTTATCCTTATCTCCCAGGATTATATCCATATTTATGTCTATCCATTCCTTTATCTGAAATCCTACAAAAAGTAGCTTATCTTTCCATGTTTTTATAAGTTTGAGATATCTTTCTTCTGTAAGAATCCTCCTTAGGTATTCCAAAAATCTCTCTGTCTCTTTCTTGGAAAACTCAACAAAAGATGCCTCATTTTCCCATCTTTCAAGCCTTATCCTTTCCTTATCCCTTATTTCATCTCCCCTCTTTTCCATTTCTTTTAATAGATTGAAAAGTACAGAAAATGCAAATAGTTGCATTTCATTTTTAATGAATAACTTTAACTCTTTCCTTGTTCTATCTATTATTTCTTGCATATCTTCCATGGAGCTATGTTCATCAAAATCGCAGTTTAAGACAAATATTACATTCTTAAGCATACCCATGTTCTTTATGATATTTAGAAATTGTATATCTGCCTCCCTTATACCAATTCTGCTACTTATCACATATATTATGAGCTGACAGAGGGTTATATATTCCTGAATCATAATAAGATGCATAGGGTTTGGAGAATCACTTCCCTGACAATCTGCGATCTCTATGGACTCATCAAAAAACCCAGTATCTATTTCTATAAGGATATCCTTTAAATATATTGCCAAGCTATCATTTCCAACGAACCTTTTATGATCATGGAATCTTTCTCCTTTATAGACAATCTGGCCTGGCTTATCTGAAACAAGACCTTTTAACTTCTCATAGCCAGAAAGATAAAGAGAAATGGTAAGGTAGTTTATATCGTAGCTACCATCCTTCAAAAAATGATTTATATCAATTTTGTTCAATAGCTCTAAAAGCATGCTCCTCTTTTTGGCATCTCTTATTTCAAATGGAAGGACATCCTTAAGACTATCTTCATAAATAGAAATTCTTCTTATAGCGGAATCTATCTCATTATTTATCTCTTCCCAGCTCTTTAGTTTTATTATTGCCCTTAAGGAAGATCCTTTCCTTACCTTCGTAATAAAGGATGTAATAATTCCTGCTCCCCTTTTTAAATAATCTCCCTGAAAAAGAAAATTACTGAGCGTGCTTTTTCCAGACTTTATTGCTCCTACTACCGAGATCCTAAATATGTCATCCCTTAGCTGATCCTCCAATTCTTTGCATATCTTCTCCCACCTCTCAAGGGGAGCATCCTTTGAAAATGGGAAAAGCCTTATCTTTGCAATGATGGAAGAGATACCATCATTTGCCTTTGCTACCTTCCTCTTTATCTCCTGATATTCCATCCTATACCTTTAGATAACGGTTTGTAATAGGGAATCTCCAGTCCTTTCCAAATGCTTTAGGGGTAATCTTTATACCTGGTGGGCTCTGCCTCCTCTTATACTCATTTCTGTCTATCATCCTTATTACATTTATTACAAGATCCGGATCAAATCCCTCCTCTATGATCTCCTCTGGACTCTTATCTTCCTCCACATATGCATGTATTATCCTGTCTAAGATTGGGTAAGGAGGAAGGGTATCTTCATCCTTCTGGTTTGGCCTGAGTTCTGCTGTTGGTGGCCTCTTCATCACACTTTCGGGTATGATCTCC
>JALVZP010000244.1 GCA_027037575.1 Desulfobacterales bacterium
TTCTTGGAGATGCTGCATGTCTCATTGCATCGTGAAATATTGGAGCAAAAAGAAAGCCTATTCCTACTTCCTCTATACATCTTCTTACAAGCTCTGGTTCTAAATCTATCTTTACTCCCAGCGCCTCAAGGACATCTGCACTTCCAGATCTACTTGAAACAGATCTATTTCCATGCTTTGCAACCATCACTCCTGCTGCTGCTACAACAATAGAGGATGCTGTTGATATATTAAATGTATTAAGGGAGTCTCCTCCTGTCCCACACATGTCTAAAAGCAGCCTTCCCCCTTTTTCTACCTCAATCTTTTTTGCCTTTCTTCTCATTGCCCTTACTGCACCAGATACCTCCTCTACTGTCTCTCCTTTCATCCTTAAGGCAGTAAGAAATGCTGCTATCTGGGTTGGTTTTGCCCTTCCTTCCATAATAAACTCAAATGCATCTTCCATCTCTTTTTCACTAAGATCTCTTCCTTCTACTATCTTGGAAAGTAGTTTGGTGATCATCTTCTATATTCTAAAAAGAAGTTCCTGAGAAGGTCATTCCCTTTTTTTGTCATTATTGATTCAGGATGAAACTGGACACCTTCTATTGGATATTCCTTGTGCCTTATCCCCATTATCTCATCCATATCTGTCCATGCACTAATTTCAAAGCAGGAAGGAAGGCTCTTTTTGTCCACAATAAGGGAGTGATATCTTACTGCCTCAAATGGATTTGGAAGCCCCTTATATATCCTCTTTCCATCGTGAAATATAAGGGAGGTCTTTCCATGCATTATCCTTGGTGCCCTTACTATTTTCCCTCCAAATGCCTCTGCAATTGCCTGATGCCCAAGACATACTCCAAGTATGGGTATCTTTGAACCAAAATTCCTTATCACATCTATGGATATTCCTGCCTTAGAAGGGGTTCCTGGGCCAGGAGAGATGACGATATGGGATGGATCAAGCCTTTCTATCTCCTCAATGCCTATCTTGTCATTTCTAAATACAATTACCTCTTTTCCAAGTGCCTGGATTGCCTGGACAAGGTTATAGGTAAAGGAGTCGTAGTTGTCTATCATGAGTATCATGAAAAAAGCCTCTTTTTCCCAGTAGCCTTTTCTACTGCCTTAAACATTGCACCACTTTTTCTGAGTGTCTCTTCATATTCCATCTCTGGGATGGAATCATATACGATTCCAGCCCCAGCCTGAATAAAGATCTGGTCCTTTATTATGGCTATTGTCCTTATTGTTATACAAAAGTCCATATTCCCATTAAATCCAAAATATCCTACACCACCTGCATAGGGTCCTCTGGAAGGTCCTTCAAGCTCTGCTATTATCTCCATTGCTCTTATCTTTGGGGCACCAGATACCGTTCCAGCAGGAAATGCTGCCATAAGCACATCAAACTCGTCTACATCATCCCTCTTAATCCCTTCTACAACAGAAACAATATGCATTACATGGGAGTATTTTTCTATTTCCATAAGTATTGGGACCCTCACTGTCCCGGGCTTAGATACCTTTCCCACATCATTCCTTCCAAGATCAACAAGCATAATATGCTCTGCCCTCTCCTTTGGATCTGAGATAAGCTCCATCTCCAATGCCTTATCTGATTCTATATCTTTTCCCCTTGGTCTTGTCCCTGCTATAGGCCTTACCTCTATCCTACCATTTACCAGTTTTACTAATGTCTCGGGAGAGGCACCTATTAGCTTTATGTCCTTAAAGTTTAGATAGAACATATATGGAGATGGATTTATGCTGCGAAGGTGTCTGTAAAGGAGGAAGTCGTCTCCTCTTATCTCACCAGAAAACCTCTGAGAAAGAACTACCTGAATAATATCTCCCGCAACAATATACTCCTTTGCCTTCTTTACTATATCTTCAAATTCCTCCTTCTTAAAATTAGACCTGAGTTCAGAAACATAAAGGGGAGATATGTCACATATATTTGGAAGGGGAGATCTAAGTTCATCTACTGTCTGATTAATATCTTCGCATACCTCATCATATATTCTTTTTACAGCTTCTTCCTTCTCATCCTCTATGTATGCAAAGCTTGCCACCTTTATGGTATGTGTGAGATGGTCAAATACAATGAGCCTTTTTGAAATCACAAATATAAACTCCGGAACATCCTCAGATAGTGCAGAAAGCATGGGAAGTCTTTCCCATCTCCTGATAAGGTCATAGTTTACATATCCGACAAATCCCCCTTGAAATGGAG
>JALVZP010000245.1 GCA_027037575.1 Desulfobacterales bacterium
GGCTATTCGTAGAGAATTACAAAAAGAGGTCGAGATACTCTCAATAGAACTTGCTGAGCGTATCCTTGGCAGGAGATTAAAGGTATGAGATATTTCATGTCAGCATTATGGCTTTTATGTATAATTGGTTGTTCTGTATGTTTTGGGGCAGAGGAGGCAGGTGAAAAGGCTGCATTTACAGACTTTTTTTATAGACTCCTCAACTTTTCCATAATGGTTGCAATCCTCTATATAGCAGCAAAAAAGATGGCACTTACTGATTTTCTTACCCTGAGGAAAGAAGAGATAAAGAGAAAATTTGAAGAACTGAATGCACAAAAGGAAGAGTTTGAAAAGAAGGCAAATGAACTGGAAGCAAAATTAAAAGAAATAGAATTAAAGAAAAAGGAGATTATAGAGCAGTTTCGCTTAGAGGGGATGAGAGAGAAGGAAAAGATAATAGCAGAGGCGAAAGAAAGGGCTGCCCATATTATGGCCCAGGCAGATGCTGCTATTCAGAGGGAAGTTGAGCTTGCCAAGGAGAATTTAAAGGCACAGATAATAGAACTTGCAGCAGAAAAGGCAAAGGAAGTGATTTCTAAATCAATCAAGGATAAGGATCAAGATAGACTTATTCAAGAATTTATAGAGAAGATGGAGAGGATACATTGAGGATATCAAAGGTTGCAAAAAGATATGCAAAGGCATTGTTAGATGTTGGGAGAGAGGATGGAAACTATGACCGTTACGGCAAAGAATTAAGACAGTTTGCAGATCTTTGTGTTTCAAATAAAGAATTCTTAGCTATTCTTTCAAGTCCAGTATTTTCCTTAGATGAAAGAATGAAAATTTTGAATGAAATTTTAGATAAAGCAGATTTTTCTGAAACAGTGAAGAACTTCCTGAGAGTTCTTTTAGAAAGAAAGAGGATTAATAGAGTAGTAGAAATAGCTGAATACTACTCTATGTTAAGGGATGAACTTTTAGGAATAGCAAGGGCAAAGATTATAACTGCAAGACCTATTAGCAAAAAGACATTTAATAGGCTTATAAAGGCACTTGAAAAGTTTACATCCAAAAAGATTGAAGCAGAAACAGAGATAGATGAGTCCATTATTGGAGGAGTAATAGTAAAAATAGGGAATCTTATATTAGATGGGAGTATCACAGCCCAACTTGAAGGGCTGAAAGAATCAATAAAAAGGGGTGGGTATAGATAATGGTAGAGATAAAAGCAGAAGAGATAAGTAAGGTTATTAGGGATCAAATAAAACATTATGAAAAGAGGATAGATTTAAGAGAAACAGGTGTTGTTATATCAGTTGGTGATGGTATTGCCCGTGTATATGGCTTAGAGAATGTCATGGCAATGGAGATGGTAGAGTTTCCAGGTGGAGTATATGGGCTCTCTTTGAATCTGGAAGAGGATAACGTGGGTATAGCTATTATGGGTGAGGATACGCATATAAAAGAAGGAGATATAGTAAAGAGGACGGGCAGGATTGCACAGATCCCTGTTGGTGAAGCAGTTATTGGAAGGGTTATTGATCCTGTTGGAAGGCCACTTGATGGGAAAGGACCAATAGAGGCAACAGAATTTAGACGTATAGAAATGGTTGCTCCTGGAGTTGTGGTAAGAAAACCTGTCCATGAGCCCATGTATACTGGAATTAAGGCAATAGATGCCATGACACCCATTGGGAGAGGTCAGAGAGAGCTGATAATTGGTGATAGGCAGATTGGGAAGACTGCCATATGTATTGATGCAATTATAAATCAAAAAGATAGTGATATCTATTGTATCTATGTTGCAATTGGTCAGAAGAGGTCAACTGTTGCTCAGGTAATAGACACACTTAGAAGATTCGGTGCAATGGAATATACGACTGTAGTTGCTGCATGTGCAAGTGATCCAGCAACACTACAGTATATTGCTCCATATGCAGGTTGTGCTATAGGTGAATACTACAGGGATAATGGGAAGCATGCATTGATAGTCTATGATGATCTATCAAAACAGGCCCAGGCATACAGGCAGATATCTCTGCTCCTCAGGCGTCCTCCAGGACGTGAGGCATATCCTGGTGATATTTTTTATACTCATTCCAGGTTGTTAGAAAGGGCAGCAAAATTAAATGATGAGCATGGTGCTGGTTCTCTTACTGCACTTCCCATTGTGGAGACTTTGGAGGGAGACTATTCTGCATACATTCCAACAAATGTTATATCCATTACAGA
>JALVZP010000246.1 GCA_027037575.1 Desulfobacterales bacterium
CACAATAATTGCCCTTGCATAACCACTGCTCTTTTCAAGATGCATCTTTGAGACGATTATGGGAGCTGCCTTTACCCTGTTTTTTGTGAAGACTGCAGAGCAGATTGCACTTTTCTTAGAATAGATAAGTCCAAGGTCTGGCCTTTTCTCCTCCTTTATCCCAGAATATATCCCAGATGCGAGAAATCCTCCTACCCTTACATCCACTACACAATCCCTCTTCCGCAACACTTCTTATACTTCTTACCACTTCCACATGGACATGGATCATTCCTTCCTATCTTCTTCTGCTTCTTTATAGGCTCACGGGAAGGCTCATCTCCATGCCTCATATATAGGACCTTCCTTTCCCTTTTTGGGATTTCTTCTGCTTTCTTTACAAGCCTCAGGGAGAATACTATGTTTAGAGTCTCCTCTTTTATTCTTTCTAAGAGAGATTCAAACATGGCAAATCCTTCTTTTTGATACTCTTTTAATGGATCGAGCTGACCATATCCCCTGAGGCCTATGCTTTCTTTCAGAAATTCCATGTCCTCTAAGTGGTCAACCCAGTTCTTGTCAATGATATTCAAAAGGACAAGCTTGGATATCTCACTCAGGCTTTCTTCTCCCAAGAGCTTTTTCTTATCTGCATATCTTTCCTTTGTCTGGGAAATAAGCATCTCCCTGAGCTCATTCACGCTAAGCTTACTAAATCTTTCTTCTCCAATATCTTCTGGCTCTATCTTAGGTCTGAAGGCAAATATCCTCAAAAATTCTCTTTCAATCCCTTTTATATCCCACTCCTCTGGCCTTTTCTTCGGGTCTGTATATCTTTCTACTATGTCTTCTACTTTATCTTCAATCATATTCAGGATAAGCTCATCTATATCCTTTCCTTCAAGTATCTTCCTCCTCAATCCATATATGATCTCCCTATGCTTATTCATTACATCGTCATACTCTAAGAGCTGCTTCCTTATGCTGAAGTTATATGCCTCAACTCTTTTTTGTGCATTCTCTATTGCCTTTGTTATAAGAGGATGCTCAATGGGTTCTCCTTCTTCTATCCCAAGCCTCTCCATAACGGATGCTATCCTTTCAGAACCGAATATCCTCAAAAGATCATCCTCAAGAGAAAGATAGAATCTGGAGGATCCTGGATCTCCCTGTCTTCCTGACCTTCCCCTTAGCTGATTATCTATCCTTCTGCTTTCATGCCTCTCTGTTCCTATTACATGGAGTCCTCCAAGATCTGACACACCTTCTCCAAGGACTATATCCGTTCCTCTTCCTGCCATGTTTGTTGAGATTGTAACTGTATGCTTTTGACCTGCCTTTGCAATTATCTCTGCCTCCTTTTCATGATGCTTTGCATTAAGAACTGAATGTGGGATTCCTGCCCTTTTAAGCATCTTGCTTAGCATCTCTGACTTTTCTATGGATGTTGTTCCAACAAGAACTGGCTGACCCCTTTTGTAGCATTCCTTTATCTCCTCAACAACTGCCTTGAATTTCTCCTTCTCTGTCTTATAGATTACATCAGGATAGTCTTTTCTTATCATCTTCATATGAGTTGGTATAACCACAACATCCAGATTATAGATCTTTTTAAACTCCTCTGCCTCTGTGTCTGCTGTTCCTGTCATTCCAGCAAGCTTTTCATACATCCTGAAGAAGTTCTGGAATGTAATTGTTGCAAGTGTCTGATTTTCTTCTTCAACCTTTACTCCTTCCTTTGCCTCTACTGCCTGATGAAGACCATCACTCCATCTCCTTCCAGGAAGCATCCTTCCAGTAAACTCATCCACAATAACAATCTGACCATCCTTTACAACATAGTGGACATCCTTTTCAAAGAGCCAGTATGCCCTTATGAGCTGCTGGACTGCATGAAGTAGCTCAGATGATCTTACATATCTTTCCTCAAGCTCCCTAAGTTTTTCTGCCTTTTTTTGTTCACTTAAATCAGGATCATCTTGTATCTTCTTTGCCTCTTCATCTATATCAGGAATAGTAAAATCTCCTAATCCACTATTGCTAAGAAGCTTTATTCCTTTATCTGTAAGATCAACACTGCTACTTTGCTCATCTACAATACAGTAAAGCTCCTGATCAAGTTCTGGAAGCATCTTCTGTATCTCCAAAAACGCCTCCATCTTGGATATCTCTTTCTTTAGTCTTGGATTATCTGCAAGTATCTTTAGAAATAGAGGATTTTTTGGATCTCCCCTTTTT
>JALVZP010000247.1 GCA_027037575.1 Desulfobacterales bacterium
GGATAAGGTATTGGCAGAGGATGTTATTGACCCAGAGACAGGAGAGGTTCTGGCAGAACTGAATCAGACTATTACCCAAGAAATGATAGAAAAGTTTAAGGAGAAAGGAATAAAGGAGATAAAATGCTATATTTTAGAGGCAGAGGGTTTAAGCAAGACCATAAGAGAGACTATGCTTTTAGATAAAGTGAATAATCAAGAGGAAGCGCTTTTAGATATATATCGTAAGATGCGTCCCAGTAGCCCTCCAACAAGGGAAGTAGCAGAAGCATATTTTGAGAATCTCTTTTTTAATGAAAAGACCTATGATCTTTCCAGAGTGGGAAGAATAAAGATTAATCAAAGACTTAATCTAAATGTGCCTGAGGATGTAAGAATATTAACACCCCAGGATATTATGGCAACTGTAAAAGAACTTATAAGACTGAAGGAAACAGAATCTCCAGGAGACGATATAGATAGCTTGGGAAATAGAAGAGTAAGACCTGTAAATGAGCTATTGGAAAATGAGTATAGGGTTGGCCTTGTCAGGATGGAAAGGGCTATAAAAGAGAAAATGGCCCTTCATGAAGTAGATACCCTTATGCCATATGATCTTATAAATTCAAAACCTGTTTCAGCAGTTGTAAATGAATTTTTTGGAACAAGCCAGCTATCCCAGTTTATGGATCAGACAAATCCTCTTTCAGAAATAACACACAAAAGAAGGTTGAGTGCATTGGGTCCTGGTGGTCTTACAAGAGAAAGGGCAGGATTTGAGGTAAGGGATGTTCATCCTACACACTATGGAAGAATCTGTCCTATAGAGACACCCGAAGGCCCGAATATTGGCCTCATTGTATCCCTTTGCACATATGCGAGGGTAAATGACTTAGGATTCATAGAGACCCCTTATAGAAAGGTGGAAAATGGAATTGTTACTAAAAAGATAGAATATCTTACTGCACTTGATGAAAAGGACTATCCAATTGCTCAGGCAAATGCTCCTATAGATGAGAAGGGGAGATTCTTGAAAGAAGAAATTGCTGTAAGAAGGGCAGGGGAAGCAAGCAAGGCAAGGCCTGAAGAGATAAGATATATGGATGTGGCACCACAACAAATAGTTAGTGTTTCTTCTTCCCTTATTCCCTTCCTGGAGCATGATGATGCAAATAGGGCACTAATGGGATCTAATATGATGAGGCAGGCAGTTCCACTTCTTAAAACAAGTGCCCCTCTTATTGGCACAGGTATAGAGAAGGTGGTTGTAAGGGATTCAGGAAATGCTGTTGGAGCAAAAAGAGATGGTATTGTAGAGGATGTGGATGCATGTCGTATAGTAGTAAGGACCTTAAATCCAAAGGAAAATGAGCCAGAGGTTGAGATATATAGATTAGAAAAGTTTAAGAGATCAAATCAAGACACATGCTATAACCAGAAACCTATTGTAAAGAAAGGAGATTTTGTGAAGAAGGGTCAGATAATAGCAGATGGACCTTCATCCGATAAAGGAGAGCTTGCATTGGGTCAAAATGTGCTTGTAGCATTTATGCCATGGAGAGGATACAATTATGAGGATTCCATCCTGATTAGTGAAAAACTGGTCAGGGATGATGTCTATACCTCTATTCATATAGAAGAATTTGAGGTGATGGCAAGAGATACAAAACTTGGAAGAGAAGAGATTACAAGAGACATACCAAATGTGAGTGAAGAGGCATTAAGACATTTGGATGAATGTGGAATAGCAAAAATAGGTGCAGAAGTGAAACCTGGTGATATCTTGGTAGGAAAGGTTACTCCTAAGGGCGAGACACAGCTTACCCCTGAAGAGAAGCTCTTAAGGGCAATTTTTGGAGATAAGGCAAGTGAAGTAAAGGACACATCCCTCCGTGTTCCTCCTGGAACAAAGGGTGTAGTGATTGATGTAAAGATATTTACAAGGAAAGGAATAGAAAAGGATAAAAGAACATTAGAAATAGAGGCAAAGCAGATAGAAGAGCTCAGGAAAGATCTGGAAGATGAGGCAAGGATAATAACAGGGGTAGTAAAACAGAGATTAAAAGAGCTTATTGCTGGAAAAGAATTGAGAACTCCGCTTTATGAAAAAAAGACCAAGAAACTTCTTTTAGAAGCGGGAAGGCCTATTACTTCAGAAGATATAGATAGGCTTCCATTAGAGGCATGGCTTAAAGCAGATATAAAGGCCCCAATGGATATAAT